>CAZLNF010000054.1:2325-10188 GCA_964560885.1 uncultured Actinomyces sp.
GCCGTCACAGCATTATGGGGGACCCACAGGCCCGAAGTCGCCCTGAGGGAGGAGGACCGTAGTCGGCGCGTCGGATCTGTGATCGCCGTCACACGCTGGTCCGAGGCGTGTCCCGTGACCCGGGACAGGCACGCACCCGCCTCTGGTCAGGCCCCCTGGTCGCGCAGGAGTCGGCGCAGGATCTTGCCCGAGGGCGACTTCGGGATGGCATCGGTGAAGACGACGTCGTGGATCACCTTGTACGTCGCCACGTGCTGCCTCGTGAAGTCGGTCACCTCGGCGGCCGTGATTTCCTGACCGGGCTTGATGACCACGAAGGCCCGGGGCAGCTCCCCTGCCTCGTCGTCGGGGATGCCGATCACGGCCGCATCGGCCACGGCAGGGTGCGTGAGGAGGAGTGCCTCGAGCTCCGCCGGAGCCACCTGGAAGCCCTTGACCTTGATGAGCTCCTTGACTCGGTCGACCACGGTGAGATGCCCGTCGGCGTCGATGAAGCCCACGTCGCCGGTGTGCAGCCAGCCATCGGGGTCGATCGTCGCTGCGGTGGCCTCGGGGTTGTTGAGGTAGCCCTTCATGACCATGGGGCCGCGCACCCACAGCTCGCCCTCACCCCCCACCGCCTGATCCTCGCCCGTGACAGGGTCGACGATGCGGCACTCGGCGTTGGGCACGGTGACGCCCGATGTCCCCGCCTTGAACTGGCCCACTGGCGTGAGGTGCGAGACCGGGCTCAACTCCGTCATGCCGTAGCCCTGCACGACCTCGCACCCAATGCGCTCGCCTGCCTCGAGTGCGAGCTCCGCGCTCAAGGGTGCCGCGCCCGAGAAGACCTGCTTGAGCGACGACAGGTCGTAGTTGTCGACGAGAGGGTGCTTGGCCAGGGCCAGGACGATGGGTGGCACGGCGAAGAAGCGAGTGACACCCCTCTCCTGGATGATGCCGAGCGCCTGCTCGAGGTCGAAGCGGGGCAGCGTGACGATGGTGACGCCCTGGGCCAGCAGGCCGTTCATGAGGACCTGCATGCCATAGATGTGGAAGAAGGGAAGCACGGCAAGGGCGACCTCGTCGTCTTCGACAGCGAGTCCGGACTCGATCTGGACCAGGTTGGCCACGAGATTGCGGTGGGTGAGCATGACGCCCTTGGGGAAGCCGGTCGTCCCTGACGAGTAAGGCAGCACCACTACCTGCTCGCGCGTATCCACGGGCACCTGGGCCATGGGCTCACCGAGGAGCGCGGTGACCGGAAGCATCCCTTCGGGCGCCTCACCGATGACGACGATGTCCTCGACCGCGGTGCCCTCCGATGCCTCCCTCGCGACGTCGGCGAACATCGCAATCGTGATGAGGAGCACCGCCCCGGAATCACGCAGCTGGAAGCGCACCTCCTCGGCGGTGTACGTCGGGTTGATCGTGCTCACCGCGACCCCCGCGACAGCAGCGCCGTGGAAGGCAACGGCGTACTCGGGAATGTTGGGCGCCATGAGCGCGATGGTGTCGCCCGGCCCGAGGCCGCGAGCGGCGAGACCGCCGGCGAAGCTGCTGATCATCATCGCCAGTTGCGAGTAGGTGTAGCTGCGCCCGGTGGGCCCGTCGACCAGGGCGGGGCGGTCGGGCACGCGATCGGCCCACCGCAGGACGTGCTCGGTCACGGTGACGTCGGGGATCTCGACATCGGCAAACGGACTGCGGTGGATGATCATGCGGACTCCCGTCTTAGAGGTGGATGCCCCGGGTGAGCGCCCCGTCGACGACGAGGTTGGTGCCTGTCGTGAAGCTAGAGATCGGGCAGGCGAGGAAGACGACCGCGGCCGCCATCTCCTCGGGCGTGCCCATGCGCCCGGTGGGATTGAGGCCGAGAGCGGTGGCGAAGAGGTCGGGATTGCCGTGCTTGATCGACTCCCAGACGCCCCCCTCGAAGTAGGTGTTGCCCGGAGAGACGGTGTTGGCCCGGATCCCCTTGTCGGCGAGCTGGTTGGCAAGGCCCTGGGTATAGGCGACGAGCGCGGTCTTGATGGTGCCGTAGGGGCCGGCGGCGAAGTCGACCTCGCGCCCACTCACGCTTGAGATGGTCACGATCGAGGCGTGCTGGCTCTTCTCGAGGTAGGGCATGGCCGCCTTGACCAGGCGCACCGTGCCGAGGAGGTCGACGTTGATCGATGCTTCCCAATTCTCCTCGGTATCCGGGATCGCCAGTGCACTCACGTTGCTCACGATGATGTCGATGCCGCCGAGCTCCGCGGCCGACGTCGTCACCCAGTCGTTGATGGCCTGCGCATCACCGACATCTACGACGGATCCATGGGCTCGTGCACCGGACCCGCCGAGGGCCTGCGTGGTCTCCGCGACCGCGTCGGCAGAGCGTGCGCAGAAGGCAACGTTGACGCCCTCGTCGAGGAAGGCCGAGACGACGGCGCGGCCGATGCCCCGGGTGCCACCGGTGACAAGCGCATTCAGGCCCTGTGCCTTGAGATCCATCGTGTCTCCTTTGACTGGGTGAGTTGAATGACTAGGTGAGTTGGCGAGCGCGTGCCCGCAGGTCTGCATGGATACCGCCGTACGCCGAGGCCGCCGGCAGGATCGCCTTGGGCGCCTTGACGACGACGCTGTAGTTGGCGTCGACGACGTTGGCGATGGGGGCCAGGGACACCTGCGAGAGCAGTTGGTACGCATCCATGCTGTGCAGGCCGTAGAGCTCCTCGAGCCACCGCACCATCTCGACGTTGCCGATGCGCCAGGAGTCCTCGAGGGGACGGGCCGAGCCGACGGCCATCCAATAACTGTCGCTCTCCAGTCGCGGCCACGCGGGAGCGCCGCCCTTGATCAGGTCGACGATGATCGTGGAGTCCATGGCCCCTTCCACCGCGGTGCCGCAGGACTCCCCTTCGCCCTGTCGGTAGTGGCCGTCGCCGAGCGAAAAGAGCGCGCCTTCGACGTTGACCCCGAGGTAGACGGTCGTGCCTGCTCGCACCTCGGGCGAATCCATGTTGCCGCCGAAGCGCTCGGGCACCAAAGAGGTGCGCACCTCTCCCGCTGCGGGCGCGACGCCGATCGTGCCGAGCATCGGCTCGACGGGGAGATCGATGGCAAGGTCACCGAAGCGCGCGTCAAAGGTGACGGTGTTGCGCGCACGATCCAAGTGGTAGATCCAGGTGGTGTCGGGCAAGGCCTCCTGCAGCATCGCGGTGACCCCGGTCGAAGTGAGCCCGCCGAAAAACGGGATGGCCGCGGAGACTCCCCAGTCACGCGCCGGCGTGAGATCGGCGATGTGGATCACGAGGGTGTCGCCGGGCTCCGCACCTTCGACGTAGAAGGGGCCCGTCTGCGGGTTGACGTAACGCAGGTCGACCTTGGCGCTGGACAGATCATCGACGGACTGGAGAGCGAAGTTGAAGGCATCCTCCGACCACAGCTTGAGCACGCTTCCCGGCGTCACGCGGGCGACGGGGGCGACACCGCCGAAGGTGTAGGCGTACTGCGAGCGCTCCGGGCGGAACTCCACGACCTGGACCATCACCGGACGCTAGCGCCGTCGGGCTCCCGCCGCACCCGGTCTCGCAGACTTCTGGGGCCTCAGCGGCCTTCGTGGGCCTCAGTCGCGCAACCGAAGGCAGTCGGACCCGAGATCCGCCACGGAGGTCCGCCCGAGGAGTTGCATGGTGGAGGTGATCTCCTCGGCCAGGAGGTCCCCCACGCGCTGGACCCCGGCCTCCCCGCCCGCCATGAGCCCGTAGAGGTAGGCACGTCCGACGGCCACCGCCGATGCCCCCTGGCAGACCGCCGCGACCACGTCGGATCCCGACATGACACCGCCGTCGATGAGCACCTCGACGCGATCGTCGAGTGCCTCGCGCACGCGGGGCAGGATCTCGAAGGGCACGGGCGCGCGCTCGAGTTGTCGGCCACCGTGCGTGGAGAGAATGACGCCGTCGGCACCGTGGCCGGCGACGAGCACGGCGTCATCCACCGTCTGAATGCCCTTGACGACCAGGCGTCCCGGCCACACCGACCGCAGCCAGTCAAGATCGTCGACAGTGACGCTCGGATCAAAGACCCGGGAGATGAGATCGGCGACCGTCCCCTCGGTGCTGGTCAGGGTGGCGAAGCTCAACGGCTCGGAGGTGAGCAGGTTGATCCACCACCGCGGATGCATGGCCATGTCCGCAAGGGTCTTCGGGGTGAGCTGCGGGGGGATGGTCAAGCCATTGCGCACGTCACGGTGGCGACGCCCCGCCACGGGGGTGTCCACGGTGAGGATGATCGTGTCGTAACCCGCATCGCGCGCACGCTCGACGAGCTCTACGCCGTAGCCGCGATCGGTCATGAGATAGAGCTGGAACCACCGGCGCGCACCCGGCACCGCAGCCGCGAGCTCCTCGATCGATGTGGTGCCCAGGGTCGAGAGGCCGTAGGGAATCCCCATGCGCTCAGCGACCCGGGCCACGGCCGGCTCGCCGGCCGAGTGCATCATCCGCGTGAATCCTGTGGGTGCGAAGACGAGTGGATAGCTCGCGCGCTCACCGAGGATCGTCGTCGACGTGTCGACCGTGCGGACATCACGCAGCACGCGCGGCTGGAACTCCACCCGCGTGAAGGCCCTCCGGGCTCGGCGCAGGCTGGCTTCGTCCTGGCCGGCCGCCCCATCGGTGTAGTCGAAGACAGCCCGAGGCACGCGGCGTCGAGCCAGCGCACGCACATCGGCCACGCTCGCGCACCGCTCGAGGAGAGCCTGGGTGCGGTCGAGGCGTGGCCGGAGGTCTCCGACGAGTGGTTGCACGTCGCTCCAGCGCGGCAGGCGCCGGGTCATCAGGGGCTGCCTTCCGACCGCGATGCGTCATAGGCCATGCGCATGTGCGCGAACTCCACGACCTGACGACCGACCAGGTGGAGTTGCTCGACGGAGGCCGGCACAGCCTCGGGATCGTCGAGGCGCACCTCCGAGGAATTGACGACGGCACCGAAGGGAGTCGGCCAGCCGCGCAGTGCATGGGCGACCTGACGGAGTTGATGCAAGGTGCCCACCGCCGCCTGCCAGCCGTGGGCCACAGCAATGCATCCCACCGCGCGACCATCGAGATAGCCACCATCCGGATGCCGCCGCAGATCCTCGAAGTAGTCGAGGGAGTTCTTGACCAGCCCGCTCAGGCCGCCGTGATAGCCCGGACTCACGACGATGAGACCGTCCGACTCGCGAGCCAGCTCGATCAGGCGCAACGCCTCAGGCACGCGCTCGGTCGCATCCGGGTCGTAGATCGGCAGCATGAGTTCGCGCCCGCCGAGGATGTGCACGTCGGCGCCCGCCAGGCGCGCGCCCTCGGCCGCAATGCGCAGTGCCGCCTCCGACGTCGACTGAGCTCGGGTGCTGCCCCCCAGCGCGAGGATCACGGGACGACGACCCTCGCCGTGATCCTGGGAATTCCCTGGGGTGCCCTCGCGCATGGTGGGACGCTAGCCGAGCCGACTTAGGCTCGCCTCATGAGGAGACCCCTCGCCATCGCGCTTGCCACGGGAGCAGCAGCTCTCGTGCTCGCAGGCTGCAGTGGCGGCGGCGGGTCGGACCCCACGCCCGAGCCGACACTCGATGGCGGTCAGGCGGCATGTGATGAGCCGACCATCCGCGCTGCCGTCCAGTCCGACTTCGAGGCCAATTACCCCGGCTCCACCTTCGTCTCGCTCCAGGACTTCCGTTGCGAGGGGGGCTGGGCCATGGCCAACGTGGAGTTCGAGGCCTCCGGCTCCACCTTCCCGACCGTCGTCTTCCTCCAGGCCGAGGGTCAGTTCTGGGTGCCCACCACCATCGAGGTGATCTGCGCGACTCCCCAGGCGGAGTCGGGCGTCCCCGCGGATATGTACGTCGCTGCCTGCGGCACGGAGTAGGAGTGGGAGACTGCTCCCGGCAGAGTCAGGAGTAGGCGACTACTCCTCCGGCGCTGCCGGGCTCGGGGCCCGCACGCGCACCGCCCACGCCACGCACGCCACCACGACAAGCGCCGCCACGACGGTGCCCAGAGTGATCGTCTCCCCCAGGAGCAAGGCCGACCACACGAGCGTGAGGGGGGCCTGCAGCTGCTGGGTCTGCGCGCCACGCGCGACACCTGCCTGAGCCAGCCCGCGATACCAAGCAAAGAACGCCAGGTAGACCGACACGATGCCGAGCATGAGCATCCCTACCCACGCCTGCGTGGTGACCGGTGTCGTCACCCCTCCGGTCGCGATGATGAGGATCGACACGGGCAGCGTCACCGGCAGCGCGAAGACGACGACCCATGAGATGACCTGCCAACCCGGCATCTGGCGCGTGAGGGTGGCCCCCTCGACGTAGCACCATGACGAGGCGACCACCGCACCCGCGATGAGGAGATCCGCCGTGAGGTCACCCCCGTCGCCGCCGCCGCGGAGCAGGGCGAAGACGATCAATGCCGCGGTGCCGCAAGCGGCCGCGATCCAGAACTGCCGAGCCACGCGCTCGTGCGTACGCAGCACCGCGATGACGGCGGTGACCAGGGGCATGACCGCCGCGATGACGGCAGCGTGTGCCGCGGTGGTGCGCTCCAGCGCGAGTGCGATGAGGATCGGCCAGCCAAAGACAGCACCGGCCATGGTGTAGAGCAGCGGCTTGACCTGGTCGCGTCGCGGCCACGGCACCCGGCGTACAGCAAGGACGACGATGGCGAGCGCGGCGGCGATCACGGCGCGGCCGGTCGCGGTGAAGACCGCGCTGAAGCTCTCGAGTGCCCACACGGTCCAGGGAAGGGAGAAAGAGAAGCCCACGACGCCGAGGAGGGCGATCACGAGGCCTTGCCGCTCTCTGGTCGACGTGGACGTCACCGCGAAACCCTACTGACGGGGCGCCGGGAAGGGGCGGGATCCATCGGCCCCCGGTCACGCGCGGACCGACCGGGTGATAGCGTCCTGCCTCGCGCACCGCTAGCTCAACTGGCAGAGCAGCTGACTCTTAATCAGCGGGTTCGGGGTTCGAGTCCCTGGCGGTGCACTTTCTTTTTTCCTACGTCGTGCGACGTGGATCACGCCAGCCGCCGTGGCTGCGCACGAAGCGGTCGGCCTCGGTCGGACCCCAGGTGCCCGGCTCGTAGGACAGCACTGGCGGTGGGTCGTCGAGCACGGGCTGCACGATCTCCCACGTCGCCTCGACCGAGTCCCAGCGGGGGAAGAGCGTGTGGTCGCCGACCATCGCGTCGTGCAGGAGCCGCTCATAGGGGCTGGGGAACTCCCCGAGCGTGTCAGCGAAGTCGAGGGAGAGGAACTCCGGCTCCACCGCATCGACCCCGGGTGTCTTGACGCGGATGCCGATGTCGATGCCCGAGGGCTTGCCGATGCGCAGCACGACATCATCGTGACCGCTCACACGCTGGATGCGATCCCCGAGCCTGAAGGCGGGCGCCTTCTTGAAGCGCACGACGACCTCGGTGGAGGTGATGGGCATGCGCTTGCCCGCACGGATGATGATCGGGACCCCGGCCCACCGCCAGGTATCGCAATGCAGGCGCACGGCCACGAAGGTCTCGGTGTCCGAGTCCCCCGCGACACCCGGGATGGAGCGGTAGCCCTCGTACTGCCCGCGCACGACATCGTCCGCTGCCAGGGGGCGGATGGCACGGAAGACATCGAGGCGACGGTCACCGATGGGGTCATCGCTGGCACCGGGGGGCTCCATGAGCACAAGGGCGAGCACCTGGAGCAGGTGATTCTGCACGACATCGCGCAGGGTGCCCACCTTGTCGTAGAACGATCCGCGATCCTCGACGCCGAAATCCTCGGCCATCGTGATCTGGATGGATTCGACGTACTCACGACGCCAGAGCGGCTCCAGCCAGGCATTCGAGAAGCGCACGTACTCGATGTCCT
>CAZLNF010000055.1:0-10171 GCA_964560885.1 uncultured Actinomyces sp.
AGGCGAAGTTGATGCGCTGCACGCCCCCGTCGAGGATGTTCATGATGAAGAGGTGACCGAGCACGAGGAAGACCAGGACGATGCCGGACACGCGCATGAAGAGCCAGGCGTAGAGCTCGAAGTTGCTCCGCTGGCGATTGCGATTGCCGCGGGAGAGCGCGACCGACCGATCCGCGAGGCTCATGGTGTCGCTCCGAAGAGGGCTTCGACCGTGTGGCGCATCATGTAGAAGGTGCCAGGGATCATGACGACGACCCACACTCCCACCACGGCCCAAAGCATCTGCCGCTGGTAGCGCGGGCCGCGCGACCAGAAGTCGACCGCGATCACGCGCAGGCCGTTGAGGGCGTGGTAGAGGACGGCGCCCACCAGGCCCACCTCGAGCAGGTTGACGATCGGGGTCTTGTACGTCGCGATGACCAGGTCATAGGCCTCGGGCGAGACCCGGACGAGTGCGGTGTCGACCACGTGGACGTAGAGGAAGAAGAAGACGGCGATGCCGGTGATGCGCTGGGCAACCCAGGACCACATACCCTGGCCGCCCCGATAGAGGGTGCCCACGGGCGCGGTAGCCATGGTGCCTCCCTTCAGGCGATGCGTTGGCAGGTGGTGACGTGCGCGTCTGCTCGCCATCGTAGTGCGAAAGGGGGGTGTCGGCAGGGTGGGGTGAGCCAGGTCACGCGCCCGCCTGAGCAGGGCGCGTCCTAGGCTGCGGGTGCGGCGCCTGCCGCACGTTCGCTCCGGGAGGCTCACGTGTCCACCGAGTCCGGACTGCCCTTTGCCCCGGTCTACGGGCCGGCAGACCTCGAGGGCTGGGATCCCGCCGAGCGCCTGGGTGCGCCGGGCGCCTATCCCTACACCCGCGGTGTCTATCCCACGATGTACACCGGGCGCCCGTGGACGATGCGGCAGTACGCCGGCTTCGGCACCGCAGCGGAGTCCAATGAGCGCTACCGCCAGCTGCTGGCCGCGGGCACGACCGGCCTCTCCGTGGCCTTCGACCTGCCGACCCAGATGGGTTACGACTCGACCGCCTCCATCGCCCACGGCGAGGTAGGCAAGGTGGGCGTGGCGATCGACACGATCGACGACATGCGCGTGCTCTTCGACCGGATCCCACTCGACCAGGTGTCGACATCGATGACGATCAATTCGCCCGCCGCGATCCTGCTGCTGCTCTATCAATTGGTCGCAGAGGAGCAGGGTGTGCCAGGCGATGCGCTCAACGGCACGATCCAAAATGATGTGCTGAAGGAGTACATCGCTCGGGGCACCTACATCTATCCGCCCGCGCAGTCGTTGCGACTGACCACGGATATCTTCTCGTACTGTCGCGAAGAGATTCCCCGGTGGAACACCATTTCCATCTCGGGCTATCACATGGCCGAGGCGGGTGCCACGCCCGTGCAGGAGATCGCCTTCACGCTCGCCAATGGCATTGAGTACGTCCGTGCTGCCCTCGCTTCCGGTCAGCACATCGACGAGTTCGCGCCCCGCCTTGCCTTCTTCTTCGTTGCGCGCACCACGCTGCTCGAGGAAATCGCGAAGTTCCGCGCCGCGCGGCGTATCTGGGCGCGCATCATGCGGGAGGAGTTCGGGGCGCAGGATCCGAAGTCGCTCATGCTGCGGTTTCACACCCAGACAGCCGGTGTGCAGCTCACTGCCCAGCAGCCGGAGGTCAATCTCGTGCGCGTGGCCATCCAGGCCCTCGGTGCCGTCCTCGGCGGCACACAGTCCCTGCACACCAACTCCTTCGATGAGGCCATTGCCCTTCCCACCGAGAAGGCGGCCCGACTCGCACTCCGCACGCAACAGGTCCTTGCCTATGAGTCCGACGTCACGAAGACGGTCGATCCCTTTGCGGGTTCCTACGCGATCGAATCGCTCACGGACGAGATCGAGGCGGCTGTCCTGTCCCTCATGGCCCAGGTGGAGGAGCTGGGCGGCGCTGTGGCCGCGATCGAGGAAGGTTTCCAGAAGTCCGAGATCGAGAAGTCTGCCTACGCCTTCGCACAGGAGATCGATGCGGGCGAGCGGGTCGTCATCGGCGTGAATCGCTTCACCGTCGACGAGGAGGAGCCCTACGAGCCCTTGCGCGTCGACCCCACGATCGAGGCCGAGCAGCGGGCGCGCCTCGATCGAGTCCGCGCGGAGCGCGACCAGGTGGCCGTCGACTCCGCGCTGGAGCGCATCCGCGTCGCGGCGGCGGGCACCGACAACCTCCTCTATCCGATGCGCGATGCCCTGCGCGCTCGAGCGACCGTAGGCGAGGTGAGTGACGCCCTGCGCGATGTCTGGGGTGTCTACACCCCGACGGATGCGTTCTGATCGTGGCGAGCGAGATCCAGGCCATTCGCTGGGAGGGCGACGCCGTCGTCCTGATCGACCAGACGCGGCTTCCGGCGGAAGACGTCGACTTCGAGTGCCGTGACATTGATTCCCTCGTCGACGCCGTATGCCGGCTCGTCGTGCGCGGTGCCCCGGCACTCGGTGCCGTGGGCGGTTACGGCGTAGCCCTTGCCATGGTCCAGGCGCAGCGCGAGCAGTGGTCACCGGAGCGCCTCGACGCCGAGGTGGCACGCGTGCGTGACGCCCGGCCCACAGCCGTCAATCTCGCCTGGGGAGTCGACCGCGTGCGGCCGCACATGCCGCAGGGCATCGATGCGGTGCTCGCTGAGGCGGATCGCATCGTCGTCGAAGACACGGCGGCGAATCGCGAGCTCTCACGTCGAGGGGCGGACTGGGTCCTGGCCCGCTGTGACCGCCGACCGCTGCGGGTGGTCACGCACTGCAACACCGGTGCGCTCGCGACCACCGGCTGGGGCACAGCCTTCGGCATCATCCGCGAACTCGCCGACCGCGGCGAGATCGAGCTCGTCTACGTCGATGAGACACGGCCGCTCCTGCAGGGAGCGCGCCTGACGGCGTACGAGTGCGAGCACCATGGCATCCCCTACGTCGTGCAGGCCGACGGTGCGGCCGCCTCCACGATCCTCAGGGGACTGGCGGACTTTGCCGTCATCGGGGCCGATCGCATCGCGCGGAATGGCGACACCGCAAACAAGATCGGATCCGTGAGCGTCGCGCTCGCATGCGCAGCGGCCGGAATCCCCTTCGTCGTGGCAGCGCCGTCATCGACCGTCGACCTCGCTACCTCCTCCGGGGACGAGATCGAGATCGAGTTGCGTTCCGGCGATGAGGTCACGGCGTGGTCCGGGCTATCCACCACCCCGGATGGTGCTCGCGGCTTCAACCCGGCGTTCGACGTGACTCCAGCGGCATACATCTCTGCCGTGGTGACCGAGCGGGGCGTCGTGGAGCCAGGCCCGGGAGTGACGGTCGACGCCATCGCAGGAGGTGCGCTGTGAGCACGCCCCTCGAGCAGCTGGTCCAGCGCTCCAATGAGATCGGCGACGATACTTCGCTGGTTGTGTACGGCGGGGGCAACACCTCGGCCAAGGGCGTGCTTGTCGACCACCTCGGTCGCGAGCAGCGCGTCATGTGGGTCAAGGGATCGGGCGCGGACATGCGCGGCTCGAGCACAGCCGACTACCCGGCGCTGCGGCTCGACGACCTGCTGCCACTTCTGGGCAGGGACACCATGTCCGACGAGGAGATGACCGACCTCGTGGCGCGCGCCCTGATGGATCCCGGGGCGCGACGCCCGTCGATCGAGACCCTTCTCCACGCCTTCCTGCCGCACACGCACATCGATCATGTCCACGCCGACGCCATCTGCGCGCTCACCAACCACGCGGAGGGCCCCCGCATCGTGGCCGAGGCACTCGGTGATGGCTTCGCCTACGTCGACTGGATGCGTCCCGGCTTCACCCTCAGCAAGGTGGTCGCCGAACTCGGTGACCGCGACGGAGTCGTCCTCGCCCACCACGGTCTCATCACCTGGGGCGAATCCAGCGAGGAGTGCTTCCAGCGCACTGAGGCCGCGGTCGGCCAGGCGCGCGCCTACCTCGACGCCCTGCCTCTCCGCGTCGAGGCTCCGCCTCGCGTCGCGGACATGCCCGGGGAAGAGGTTGAGCGACTCCTCCTCCGCCTGCGCGGGACCATGTCGCGGACAGGCAGGCGCGTCCTGCGGATCGATACACGCCTGCGTGCGGCAGCTGACCATCCACTTCTCTCCGAGATCGTCGCGGGGGGCGTGAGCAGCGCCGACCACATGCTGCGCATCAAGCCGCGATCCGCAGTGTCCACCTCCCCCGACACCGCCGCTGATGACATCGACGGCTACGCCACGGAGTACTCGGCCTATGTCGAGCGGAATTCCGATGCGATGCCCGAGGGCTTCGGAATGCATGACCCCATGCCTCGCGTCGTGCTCGTGCCCGGTCTCGGTGCGGTGACCACGGGCGCCACGCTCCGCGACGCGGAGGTGGCTGCTGACATCGCCCTGCACACCCACGGGGTCGCTGCCACCGTCGCCGACCGCATCGGCACGCCGGTGGGGCTCGACGATCGAGAGACCTTCCGCTTCGACTACTGGCCGATGGAGCTCTACAAGCTCACACTGCGACCCCCCGCACCCGACCTCGCAGGCTTCATCGCGATCGTCACGGGCTCGGCATCGGGAATCGGCCGCGGCATCGCGCTGGAGCTCGCCGCGCGTGGCGCCTCGCTGGTCCTTGCCGATCTTGACGGGGCTGGCTTGGAGGAAGCCGGCGCGAGCATTCGCGAAGCGGGCGGCACTGCCCCGGTGCTCGTGGCGGGTGACCAGTCGGATGAGTCGGTCGTGGAGGACACGGTCCGCCAGGCCGTGCGCACCTTCGGTGGTCTCGACGGAGCCGTGATCAACGCCGGCATCGGCGTCACCGGCACCCTCGAGGAGCTCACCCTTGATCAGTGGGATGCGGCGATGCGCATCAATCTCGCGAGTGGCTTCCTCATGACACGGGCGGCGATGCGGGTAATCAAGGAGCAGGGCTCCGGTGGCTCGCTGGTCTACGTAGCCAGCAAGAACGCCTTCGGTCCTGGCGCAGGCTTCGGCGCCTACTCCGTGTCCAAGGCTGGCATGGTGCAACTCATGCGCATCGCGGCCCTCGAAGGTGGCGCAGCAGGGATTCGGGCCAATGCCATCAACCCCGATGCGGTCTTCGACAATTCGCGGCTGTGGGACGGCGGACTACGCGAAGAGCGGGCAGCTGCCCACGGCATCGCGCCGGAGGAGCTCGAGGACTTCTACGCCGCCCGCAACATCCTCAAGCGCCGGGTGACGACGGTCGATGTCGCGCGCACGGCGGCATTCCTGCTCTCCGATGCCTCGTCCCGGACGACCGGGGCCGTCATCCCCGTGGATGGCGGAGTCGCCGGTGCCTTCCCCCGCTGAGGACTAGGTCAGATGGATCTGGGTCATCTCGGTGACCTCGGGATACGCCGAGTCCTCGACCGCGTGCGGCTCGCCGGGGCGGCGGACGCGCACCACCTGCCAGCCCGCCTCACGCGCCGCGTCGAGTTCGGCGACGACGTCGGAGCAGAAGAGCAGCCTGCCCGGATCGGCGCCGATGGCGGCGGCGATGGTGCGGTATGACGACGACTCGCGCTTCGGCCCGGCATTGGCCGTGTCGTAGTAGTCGGTGATCCATCCGGTGAGGTCGCCCTCGGGGGAGTGGGCGTACCAGTTGCGCTGTGCCAGCACCGAGCCTGAGGAGTAGACGGAGATAGGGAGGCCGGCTGCATGCCAGCCGCGCAGCGCAAGCAGGGCATCGGGGAAGAAGTCCGAGATCAGTTCGCCGTTGGCGAAGCCCTCCTCCCAGATGAGTCCCTGGAGCTCCTTGAGCGGTGTCACCTTGCGATCCTCGGCGACCCAGCCGCGCAGGGTGTCGACGATCTGGGCGGGGGCGGGGGTGTCGAGGGAAGCCTCGCGGGCGATCTCGGCGACGATGCGGTCTGCGTCAGGCTCACCCGTGTGCTCCGCGAGCCAGGGTGCGAAGCGCTCGGTCGCGTAGGGAAAGAGGACGTCGTAGACGAAGGCCGACCCGCTGGTCGTACCCTCGATGTCCACGACCACGTGGTCCACGTCGCTGAACTCGATCGCAGGCGCGAGCTCGGAAGTCACGAGAATGGAGGCTACATGTCCACGGCCGAAGACCTGGCGCGCGCTTCCCGTCGTCTCTACTCTCTCGGCTGGATGCGCGGGACCTCCGGGAATGTCTCCGTGCGCGAAGGTGACGACATCCTCGTGACGGCTTCCGGCATCGACAAGTCGGCTGTCGAGGCCAGTGATGCCGTGCTCATTGATGCTTACGGCGTCGCGCTGCCCGACCAACGCCGGCAGCCCAGTGCAGAGGCACCCGTGCACGCTGCCGTGATCACCGAAGCGGGTGCCGGCGCGGTCGTGCACGTGCATTCGCTCGCTGCGGTCGAAGCAGCCGCGCGGTGGCCCGAGGGCGTGCCGCTCGTCGATATCGAGCAGCTCAAGGGCATCGGTCGTGGCGCACACGGCGACACGGTGGTCGTGCCTGTCGTGGCCAACTCCCAGGACATGGCCGATCTCTCCGCGCGGATCCTGGCGGCACGAGACCCGGGCGTCCCGGGTGTCATCGTTGCCGAGCACGGGCTCTACGCCTGGGGTGATTCCCTGGGCCAGGCCATAGACCGCACCGAGAGCTTCGACTGGCTCTTCGACCATGCCCTGCGCCTGGACCGATTGCAGAGACCCGGGGGCTAGTGCGCGCGGCGTCCGAGCGGGGGCAGAATGCCGCTATGACGATGTTGACCGTGTGGGCCGACGACCGGCCCCAGACGCCCATCCTGCGCACCTCCGACCATGCCGAGATCGCCGAGGCGCTCACCCCGATCGGCGTTGTCTACGAGCACGTGCCGGTCGGCGAGCGACTCGCCGACACGGCCACGCAGGATGAGGTCCTCGAGAGCCACCGCCCGCTGGTGGATCGCCTGGTTGCCGAGCATGGCTACCGTCTCGTCGATGTCGCGCAGCTGCATCCGGTCGACTCCGATGAGTGGCGCGCGACCGCTGCGGCGGCCCGGACGAAGTTCCTCAACGAGCACACCCACGACGAGGAAGAGATCCGCTACTTCGTCGCCGGATCGGGGGTGTTCTACCTGCATGTCAATGGTCGCGTCCACGCGATGCTGTGCACGGAAGGTGACCTGCTGAGCGTCCCCGCCCTCACCACTCACTGGTTCGACATGGGCACCAGTCCTGACTTCACCGCCATTCGCTTCTTCCACGATGACGATGGCTGGGTCGGCACTTTCACTGGGAGCGACATCTCGACGCACTTCCCGACCTTCGACCAACTCACGGCGGCAGCAGCGCTGGCTGAATCCACCGCATGACCGACGTCGACTGGGGTGCCCTTCGCGCTGCTGCGGAGGAGGCACGCGATCATGCCTACGCTCCCTACAGTCGGCATCCCGTGGGGGCCGCGGCGCTGACGAGTGCGGGCCGCATCGTGACGGGCTGCAATGTCGAGAACGCCTCACTCGGCGTCACCCTCTGCGCCGAGTGCGGCCTCGTGAGCGAGTTGGTGCGCACGAGCCCTGCAGGCGCGCGCGAGAAGATCGTGGCCTTCGCCTGCGTCGGTCCGAATCCCGGTCCGCTACTGCCCTGTGGACGCTGCCGCCAATTGCTGCACGAGCACGGTGGTGACGGCATGCTCATCGATCGCGCTGGCGGTCCTGTCCCACTCGGCACACTCATCCCGGATGCCTTCGGCCCCGAGGCGATCCCGTGAGTCGGGGTGCTCTCGGCGTCATCGCCGGCACGGGCTTCTACGCACTTGATGCCCTCGAGGCTGCACGCGAGCTCGTGGTCGAGACGGCATACGGCGCAGCTCGGCTCACCGTTGGCACGATGCACGGGCGACCGACATGCTTCGTCTCTCGTCACGGCGTCGACCACTCCGTGCCCCCGCACATGGTCAACTACCTAGCGATCGTGCAGGCACTCGTCGACTCCGGGGTCACCGAGATCCTCGCCATCAATGTGGTGGGTGGCATCGGACACGAGGCCGGCGACCTCGTCGTCGTAGACGACTTCATCGACTACACCAAGCAGCGACCGGTGACCTTCTTCGACGGCTCGACCCCGGGGGGCGTCGTGCACGTGGACATGGGCGCTCCCTACGACGCGCGCCTGCGCGAGACGTGGCTGGCTGCCGCCCGCGACCTGGGTGTGCCCGTGACGCCCACGGGGATCTACGGCGCCTTCGAGGGCCCTCGCTTCGAGACAAAGGCCGAGATCCGCATGGCGCGGTCCGCAGGCGTAACGGTCGTGGGCATGACGGGCGTCCCCGAGGTCGTCCTGGTCGCAGAGCGAGGGATCCCCTACGCAAGCCTGTGCCTCGTGGCGAATCCTGCGGCGGGGCTGAGCGATCAGCCCATCACGGTCGAGGAGGTGACCGCCGTCGTCGCTCGGGGCGCCGAGACCGTGACGTCGATCCTCGGGCGTGCTGCCGCGATGCTCGCGGAGGAGGCGTGAGCGTCGACCTCGTCATCCGCAATGCACGTTACGTGCTCATGTGCGACGAGTCGGGCAGCGTCCTCGAGCATGCCGACATTGCGATCGACGACGGTCGCATTGTGAGCGTGGGCGAGTCCGTGGTGGACGCGGACACGGTCATCGATGGCGAGGGATTGCTCGTCATGCCGGGGCTGGTCAATCTGCATACCCACCTCGCGATGACGCTCCTTCGCGGTATTGCCGAGGAGGTCGATCTGCAGGGCTTCCTCGAGCGCGTCTGGGCGGAGGAGGCCCGCATCATGGACCCCGCCGGTGTCTATGCGGGCACGCGGCTCGGGGCGCTGGAGGCCGTCCTTGGTGGCACGACCACAGCGCTCGATATGTACTTCCACCCCACGGAGTCCCATCGCGCCGCCGTCGATGTCGGGCTGCGCCACGTGACGGGCCCGGTCTTCTTCTCCTTCCCCGGTCCCGACCACCTGGAGTGGGATGAGCGCATGGTCCTCGCCCGGGCGTGGCCGCAGACGCTCGAATCACTGGGCGGCCCGCACGTGCCGCCAGCGCTCATGCCACATGCGGCGTTCACGGTGGGACTCGACTACCTCGCGCAGATCGCCGACCTGGCGCGCGAGCAGAGCGCCCTCGTGCACACCCACGCTTCGGAGAACGACCGGGAGAACGACGACACGATCAAGGCCACCGGCCTCCGCCCTGTGCCCGCCCTCGAAGCATCGGGCATCCTCGCCCTCGCGCCCGTCCTGGGTCATGGTGTGCGCCTCGACGACCATGATCGTGACCGAGTGGCGGCGACAGGGACCGCCGTGGCGCACTGCCCCGGCTCCAATCTCAAGCTCGCGAGCGGCGCCGCTGATGTCGTGGCCTACCGCGAGCAGGGCATCCGCGTGGGGATCGGCACCGACGGATGCTCGTCGAGCAACGATCTCGACATGTTTGCTGCCATGCGCCTGGCGGCCAATCTCGCGCGGCTCGTGACGAATGACCCTGCCGCGCTCTCGGCACGTGACGTCGTGCGAGCGGCCACGCTTGATGGCGCTCATGCGCTCGGACTTGGCGACCGCATCGGCACGGTCGAGGCGGGCAAGGAGGCGGATCTCATCGCCCTCGATCTGCGTGCGCCCCACCTCGTGCCCGTCCATGACCCCTACACCTCTGTGGTCTTTAGTGCGGGCCGGTCCGATGTGCGCCACGTCCTTGTCGCCGGAAGTCCCGTGGTGCTGGATGGCCAACCCACTCGCGTGGATACCGATGACGTGATGGCAGCGGCCTTGCGAGTGGTGGAGGGCACGTGAGCGACCTCGGTGAATTGAGCGCGCAGGAGGTCATCACCGCACTGGACCTCGAGTATCTGGAAGGCGAGGGCGTCTGGATATCCCTGCTGTGGCGCACGGATCACGGCAATGCGATCTACGGTCTTCTCACTCCCCGTGATTTCAGTGCGTTGCACATGCTGGACGAGGACGAGATGTGGGTGCACGTGGCGGGCGCCCCCGTCGACATGCTCGTCCTGCATCCCGACGGCAGTCACTCGACACACATGCTCGGGACTGACCTGGACCTCGGGCATGAGCCAGCGGTCCGCGTGCCAGCGAAGGCATGGCAGGGCTCGCGCACCCAGGGCGACTGGAGCCTGGTCGTCTGCTCGCTCGCGCCGCCCTTCAGCGGGTTCACCCTGGCGGGCGCAGACACGGACCTGGATGCGTGGCCAGGGGCGTC
>CAZLNF010000056.1:0-10141 GCA_964560885.1 uncultured Actinomyces sp.
GAGAAGATGCAGGTGTTCTGGCCCTGGTCCTCCTTGAGGATGTCGGCCTGCACCGTGCCGCGAATGGTCGCCAGGGTGCGGGCAGCGACCTCGGCCCGCTCCGCCTCGCTCAGCGGCCCTCGTGCCGCCTCGGCCCGCTCCACCTGGTCGTCGACGGCGCAGGTGAGGAACATCGCCAGGATCGTGGGAGCCGGGCCGTTGATCGTCATGGACACGGACGTCGAGGGATCGCACAGGTCGAAGTCGCGGAAGAGCTCGCGCATATCGTCGATCGTGGCGATGCTCACGCCGGAAGTGCCGACCTTGCCGTAGATGTCGGGTCGCTCCGCGGGATCCCTGCCATACAGCGTGACGGAGTCGAAGGCCACGGAGAGGCGCGTGGCCTCGCGGCCGTCAGCGAGCAGATGGAAGCGGCGATTGGTGCGCGCCGGGTCGCCCTCGCCGGCGAACATCCGCGCGGGCATCTCGCCGTCGCGCTTGAGCGGGAAGACCCCGGCGGTGTAGGGGAAGCGCCCGGGCAGATTCTCCGATCGCAGGTAGCGCACCAGATCACCGGCCGAGGTGCCGCGTGGCATGCCGACCCGACAGATCCGGGTGCCCGAGAGCGTGGTGCGCCATGAAGCGGGGTCGTCACGGATGAGTGCGGCATCCTGCGGCCAGTCGCGCAAGGCCGCGGCAATCCCTGGGTCCAGGCGCGACTGGTGGTCGGCGATGGCGTCCTCGAGCGCGGACAGGCCGGTGATGGCGTGCGCGGCCTCCAGGGCGGCGGTCTCACCCGCGAGAGTCGCCTGCTCCTCCGTGACGCGGTGGTAGTCGCGGATCACCTGGGTGATCTCGGAGAGATAGCGCACCCGATCGGCGGGGATGGGCCCCGCGCCCGCGGTCGTGAGGCGCAGGGTCGGGGCCGGCGGTGCCTCGAGGCGCAGGCCGTGCTTGATGAGCTCGCGCTCGAGGTGGTGGGTGAGGGCCGTGACGCCATCGTCGTCGAAGCGGGCGGCCGACGTGCCGAAGACGGGCATGTCCTCCCAGCGCTGGGTGAAGTCTCCGCGGTTGCGCAGCACCTGGCGCGAGACATCGCGATGAGCGTCCAGGGCACCGCGACGGTCGAACTTGTTGATCGCGACGACATCGGCGTAATCCAGCATGTCGATCTTCTCGAGTTGGCTCGAGGCGCCGAACTCGGGAGTCATGACGTAGAGCGAGAGGTCAGCGATCTCGGTGATCGCGTGATCGCCCTGGCCGATGCCGGGAGTCTCGACGATCACGAGGTCGTAGCCGGCGAGCGCGCAGGCGCCCACCGCCGCCGCAAGGTGAGCGGGCACCGCGCCCTCGCCCCGCGTGGCGATCGAGCGCATGAAGACCCCGTCGTCGACCGCGGAATTCATGCGGATGCGATCGCCCAGGAGTGCGCCACCGCCGCGCGAGCGCGTGGGATCGACGGCGAGGATCGCGATGCGCAGCTTCCCGGCGCTGTCGAGCCGGATGCGCCGGACGATCTCGTCCGTGAGGCTGGACTTGCCGGATCCGCCGGTGCCTGTGATGCCGAGGACCGGCACCCCGGCCCGGCCCCGGGCAGCGAGCAGGGACTCGATCGCGCTCGAGTCGAGGAGCCCATCGGCGACCGCGGTGAGGAGTCGGCCGAGCGCGACCTCATCACCGGTCATCACGGCCTCGAGCGCAGGTGTCGCTGGCTTGGGGCGCTCCGCACAGGTGGCGAGCATGTCGTCGATCATGCCGACGAGGCCCAGACGCTGCCCATCCTCAGGCGAGTAGATGCGGACATCGTCAGCCAAGAGAAGGGCGATCTCATCGGGAAGGATGACACCGCCCCCGCCTCCATAGACGCCCACGTGATCCGCGCCCGCGTCGCGCAGGCTGGCGCGCAGGTAGGTGAAGTACTCGACGTGACCACCCTGGTAGGACGACACGGCGATGCCGTCGGCATCCTCATGAATCGCTGCGCGCACGACGTCGGCGACGCTCCGGTCGTGCCCGAGGTGGACCACCTCCGCCCCCTGCGACTGCAGGATGCGCCGCATGATGGTGATGGCTGCGTCGTGGCCGTCGAAGAGGCTGGCAGCCGTGACGAAGCGCAAGGGCCGAGGGGACACGCCTGCCTCCGAATACTTTGATGTCTAAGTATTCCCAGCCTAGGGGGTGGGGGCAGGGGGAGCAAGCCGCACGATGCGATCCGCGATGAGGTCGGCCTCCTCGCGGTCGTGGGTGACGTGGATGGCCGGCGTGCCCTGGTCGCGCAGAAGGCTGCGGACATCCACCGCCAGGCGATCGCGCAGCTCGCGGTCGAGCGCCCCGAAGGGCTCGTCGAGGAGGAGGAGCCGCGGCCGGGGTGCGAGGGCGCGCGCGAGGGCGACCCGCTGCGCCTCGCCCCCCGAGAGGGTGGCCACATCGCGCTCTTCGAAGCCGGGAAGTCCGACCAGGTCGAGGAGTTCGGCCACGCGATCGCTTCGCGACGCCTCGGTGATGCCGAAGCCGATGTTGCCGGCGACGTCTCTGTGCGGGAAGAGAAGCGGATCCTGGAAGACCAGGCCGATCCGTCGCTGGTGTGCCGGCACGCGCGTGATGTCGGTGCCATCCCAGGTGATGACTCCTGCATCCGGCTGCTGCACGCCCGCGATGCATCGCAGGAGCGAGCTCTTGCCCGAACCACTCGGCCCGAGAAGCGCCACGATCTCATGTGAGCCGACATCGAGATCCGTGCCGCGCAGGACCACGCGCCCGTCGTAGGAGATGGTGAGCCCGCGGACGCGGAGACCGCCCGTCTCGTCGTTCATGTCGTCGTTCATGGCGTCACCATCCTCCTGTACGCCGGGGACGGACGCGCTCGGCGATACCGACGATGAGCAGCGTGAGCAGGAGCAGGATGACGGCCAGTGCCGCTGCGACGCCGGCATTGGCCTCGCCGGGCCGGCCGAGGAGGCGCACGATCTGCACGGGGACCGTGGGCGCATCAAGGCGCACGAGGAAGGCGGTGGCACCGAACTCCCCGAGGGCGACCGCGGCAGCCAGGCCGGCCGCCACCGCGAAGGCGCGCAGCGCCAGGGCACCCTCGGTCGTCCACCAGGCGCGCAGGGGAGGCGCACCCAGGGTGGCGGCGACCTGGCGCATGCGCGGATCGAGGGATCGCAGGAGCGGAAGCACGACACGGATGACGATGGGCAGAGCCACCATCGCTTGCCCGAGCGGCACGAGAATCCACCAGCCGCGCATGTCGACGGGACCTCTCAGGGAGACCAGGAGGAGTCCGAAGCCGATGGTGACGGCGGAGACCCCAAGGGGCAGTGCAAGCGTCGCATCGATCCAGGTGCCGCGGCGTTTCGCGGCCATGATCCCAGCGCACGCGAGGGCGCCGAGCACGACAGCGAGGAGGGTGGCGGCGGCGGCGTACTGCAGGGACAGGGCAATGGACTCGAACGCCGATGCCGATCGCGTCGTCGCCTCCGCCGGAGCAAAAGCCTCGCGGTACCACGCGAGACCCCAGCCGTCGCCGACGCGCAGCGACCGGAGGACGAGTCCGAGCATGGGCACGGCGATGGCCACCGCCAGGATCCACACCCAGGCGACGGCGAGGCGGTCGGTGAGGGATGCCACGGGCGCCCGCCGCGCATCGTCACCGAGCCTCTGGCGCACGGCGGCACGCTCCTGCAGGCGCGCCGACCACGTGACTGCCACGGCCACGATGGCGAATTGCAGGAGGGCGAGCCCCGCGGCCGCGGGTAGGTCGAGCCGCTGGATGGATGCGGTGTAGATCTCGACTTCGATCGTGGGCAGGGCGGGGTCGCCCAGCACGAGGACCACGCCGAAGGACGTGAAGGTGAAGAGGAAGACGAGAGCGGCAGCGCCGAGGATCGCCGGGCGCAGCAGGGGCAGCGTGACGCGCGTGAAGGTGCGCACGGGCCCGATGCCGAGGGTGCGGGCGACGTCGACAAGTCGGCCATCGAGATGCCCCCAGAGGCTGCCGACGATGCGCACGACGAGTCCGACATTGAAGAACACGTGCGCGACGATGATGGCGGCGGTCGTGCCAGCGAAGGGAAGGATCTCGCGGAAGGCGAGGCCCACGACGACCGTAGGCAGGATGAAGGGGATCGTGATGAGGGCCAGCAGCGTGCGCCGCGCCGGGATCCGGAGGCGGTAGAGCGCGTAGGCGGCGGGGAGTGCAAGGGCGATGCTGAGCACGGTGCTCACCACCGCCTGTGCCGCGGTGTATCCCACGATGCGCCACGTGCTGGGCGCCACCATGGTCTCGAGGGCCTCGGGGCTGAAGCCGGCCCAGACGACCGCGGCGGCGGGCACCACGACGAAGGCCAGGACGACGAGCAGGGGCGCGGTCGCCCAGAGGGCGCGGAATCGTCTGGTGCGCGTCACCTCAGGACGACTTGGGTCCACTGGTCGATCCACTCATCACGCTTCTCGGCGATCTCCTCCGCAGCGATCTCGAGTGGCTCACCGGGGCGCGTGACGAAGCGCTCGAAGACCTCGGGGAGCGCCACTCCGTCGCGGGCGGGGAAGACGAACATCGAGAGAGGGACATCAGCCTGCACCTCAGGGGACACCAGCCAGTCCACCACCGCGCGCGCGGACTCCACGTCCGGCGTGCCTCTGAGTACGCCGGCGAACTCCACCTGGCGGTAGCAGCCATCGAGCATCACGGAGGTCGAGGGGCGCTCGGGCTTCGGCTCCTCGGCGTAGACGATCTCCGCCGGCGGGCTCGTGGAGTAGGAGACGACCAGGGGTCGCTCGCCATCGCCCCCGCCGGCGGTGAACTCGCTGAGGTAGGCCTCGGACCAGCCGTTGACGACGGCGACGTCGTTGGCGCGCAGGCGCTCCCAGTAGTCGGGCCATGCATCGCCGTAGCGCGCGATCGTGGCGAGCAGGAACGCCAGGCCCGGGGATGAGGTGGCCGGATTCTGCACGACGAGTTGGCCGCGGTAGCGCGGATCTGTCAGGTCCTCGAGCGTCGCAGGGGGTGGGAGGCCCCGGTCGGCGAACCACGCGTCGTCGATGTTGACGCACACGTCCCCGTCGTCGACCGGCGTGACGATCCCGAGGCCGGCGTCGCGGAGCTCGGCACGCAGGGCATCTGGCGACGACAGGTAGGGATCGAAGACCTCCGCGTCAATCGCGCGCGAGAGCAGGGTGGTGTCGATGCCGAAGAGCACGTCGGCCTCGGGGTTGCCCGACGACAGCACGGCGCGATTGACCATCTCGCCAGCATCACCCGCCGGGATGAACTCGACCGAGATGCCGGAGGACTCCTCGAATGCGGCGACGACACTCTCGCTGAGGGCGAAGGAGTCGTGCGTCACCACGCGCACGGTGCGCGGCTCCGCGGAGGCGCTGCTCTCCGAAGGATTCGGTGAAGTGGGTGGGGTCGACCCGGTCGATCCCGTGCATCCGGCCAGGGCGAGCAGGGCGGTGGCGGCGAGCAGGGCGGTGACGGGACGGACGTGGCTCATCGGTCTCCCTTCGCTGGCATTACCCAGATCAGGTCTGCGGGTCGGCGGTGGCGACCGCCCTCTCAGCCCGACGTACCTTCGAGCTCCCCAGGACTTCCGAGCATAGGCGGTCGGCCCGCGTGCCGCACGGCCCCGTGGGTGGGAGGCTGACCCCATGACCGACCTCACCGATCGCTCCGTCATCGTCGTGGGTGCGACGGGGGGACTCGGGCATCCGATCGCCCGCGCCCTTGCCGCGGCAGGCTGCCGGCTCACGCTGGTGGGTCGCGATGCCGATCGCGTGCGCGCGGCGGGGATCGCGGGCCTCGCGGTGGGAGCGGATGTCCGCAAGCCCGCTAGTGCGCCGCTCATCGTCGAGGCTGCCCAGGCCGAGTACGGCGGGATCGATGGCATCGTTTACGCCGCGGGAGCGGTCGCCTTCGGCGCTGTGGATGAGACTCCCGATGAGGTGATGATCGACCTCTTCACGCTCAATGCCCTCGCGCCCATTCGCCTCCTGCGTGCCGCGCTGCCGGCACTGCGCGCCTCCGCTGAGGCAGGTCGTGAGCCCTTCGTCGCGCACATCAGCGCTGTTGTCGCCGAGCAGCCTCAGGCGGGGATGGCGGCGTACTCCGCCTCCAAGGCCGCGCTCATGGGATACGACGCCGCTGCCGCGCGCGAACTCCGTCGGGAAGGGATCCGTCTCGTCGACGTGCGGCCGCCGCACACCGAGACCGGCCTTGCTCAGCGCCCGCTCGCCGGCACGGCCCCGCGGCTCCCGCAGGGTCTCGAGCCCCAGCAGGTGGCCGACCGCATCGTCGCTGCGCTGCGTGACGGCGAGAAGGATGTACCGAGTTCGGCCTTCACTGCCTAGCGCATGCCGCGATGCGGTCGAGAAGGCGCTTCTCCGACACCGGGTGGGGTGTGCCGAGATGCTGGGCCCACAGGCTCACCCGCAGCTCGGCCATGTCGGATCGGATGGCGCGGCCATCGCGTGATGCACGGCTGGCCGCGGGGAGGCTGAGGAAGGCATCCTCGACCCGGTGCACCTGATCCATGCGTGCGAGGTCGCGCGCCGCATCGTGAGGAAGTGCGGCGAGGCGTGCCTGGAGCGCGCGGAGATAGCGCGTCAGGTCGGCGAGGCCCTCTGCGCGGACCCGTGAGAGGAACCTCCCGCCGACGAGATCGTCGAGATGAGTGGAGGCATCGTCGTAGGCCGCGGCGAGCACCTCGGGGGCTTCCTCGTCGAGGACGCGTCGCAGGTCCCACCACAGGTCCATGACCGGCACCGCGGCGAGCAGCAGGGTGCGCAGGGCGGGGATACGTCGACGCCGGAACTCCGCCCGCAGGCCGTCAAACTCCACCTCCGTGGCCGGTGCGCCGCCGGCCTCGTCCATGAGGTCGCGCGCGACGGCCTCCGATGCATCGTCGACCAATGCGGCGACGGAGCCGTGGGGGTTGCGGCCGAGTGCGAGCTTGTCGCGATCGTCCAGTCGCAGTTCGGCGAGGCGCAGGGGCTCGACGAGGGAGAGCAGCCGGGCGACCCCGCGAGGATGCTGACGGTCGCGCTCGGCCCGGGTCGGGAAGACGCGCACCGCGACCGTGCCGTCGTCCTCCGCCATGAGCCCCGGCCATGCGGGAGCGCCCCCGGGCGCCGTCACTTCGGCGGGCAGGTCCGGCCAGGCAGTGATGCCGCGCGCCTCGAGGTGCGGCAGCGCATCTCGGATCGCGGCAGCCGTGTCCGTGGCGCACGCGTGGCGCAGCGTGGGCAGGTCTTTGCCCACGGCGATCTCGCGCCCCTCCGCGTCCTCCACGAGGATCGTCGGTCGCAGGTGGTCGGGAAGCGAGTCGAATGCCCAGTCGCCGGGAGCGATCACGACGTCGAAGAGCTGCCGTGCCGCGGCGGATAGGGAGGCGCGTGGTGCCGAGGGATCGAGGCGGCCAGCGAGGAGTCGGGCCGCCTCGGGCGCCGGGCCGATCGCCTTGCGCACCTGCTTGGGCAGGGCGCGCAGGAGGGCTACGACGAGATCCTCGCGATAGCCGCGCACGGATGCGAGGAAGCAATCGTCCGGGACTGAGGCGAGCGCGCTCACCGGCACGTGCACGGTCACGCCGTCGCGCGGGTCGCCGGGAGCGAAGCGATACGTGAGCAGCCACTCATCACCCCAGCGTCCGGGGAAGTCCTCTTCCACGGGCAGTGCCTCGATGAGATCCACCGGCAGGTCGAGGAGCTGTGGGCTCGTGAGGCGTTCACGACGCCACCAGGCATCGAAGGCACGACCTGAGGTGACCGACTCCGGCACCCGTGACGAGAAGAACCGCACGAGACCGTCCTCGTCGAGGGTGTCCTCGGGAAGCCGGGCCCTATGGAGTCGCTCGCGCATCTCTGACATGGCCTCGGCGACCCGGTCGACTTCGGCGTGACGATGTGTCCACTCGCCTCGCACGAGTCCGTGCAGGATGAAGAGACGCCGGGACTCCTCGGCATCGATGCGCGCGTAGGGAATGCGGCGGTCGGTCACGATCGGCAGTCCCAGCACGGTGACGCGCTCCACGCAGACCGCCCGCGCCTGGCGCGTCGACCACACGGGCTCGGAGTACGACCGCTGCGCGAGATCTCCGGCGAGCGGCTCAACCCAGGCGGGGTCGATCCGGGCCACCATGCGGCCCCACAGTCGTCCCGTGTCGACCAACTCGGCGGCCACCACCCACTCGGGCCGTGCGCGCGCGAGGACCGAGCCGGGCCACAGAGCGAATCGCGCGTCCCGGGTGCCCCGGTACGGCGGCAGGCGTGTCGCGCGAGAGCTCTCGTCGGGTGCGCGCATACCGATGTGCGAGAGCAGGCCGGCGAGCACCGATCGATGGATGGCATCACTGTCCCGGGATGCCCGAGGGGAGGAGCCCTTGAGCCGCAGCGCTGCGCGGAGTTGGCCGACGAGGTCCTGCCACTCGCGCACGCGCAGGTAGTGGATGAACTCCTCTCGGCACCGGGCCCGGAATCGCGTCGACGATTGCGATGCCTGGGCCTGCTCGAGGTGGTCCCAGAGGTTGAGCAGCGTGAGGATGTCCGACGTGGGGTCGACGAATCTTGCGTGAGCTGCATCCGCAGCGGCGGCACGCTCCTCGGGTCGCTCGCGCGGGTCCCGGATAGCGAGCGCTGCCGCCACGATGATGATGTCGTCGGTGCAACCCTCCCTCTCGGCCTGCACGATCATCCGGCCGAGTCGAGGGTCCACCGGCAGTCGCGCGAGTCGACGCCCGATGTCGGTGACACGGCGACCCAGCGGCTCCCCGGATCGTGACGGTGTGAGCGCGCCCACCTCCTCGAGGATGGCGATGCCCGCCGCCACTGCCTTGCGATCGGGTGGATCGAGGAAGGGGAAGGCGTCGACCTCCCCGAGCCCAAGGGTCGCCATCTGCAGGAGCACACTCGCGAGGTTGGTGCGCAGGATCTCCGGGTCCGTGAACTCCGGTCGTGTGCGCAGATCGGCCTCGTCGTACAGGCGAATACACACCCCCGGCCCTAGTCGCCCGCAGCGACCTGCGCGCTGGGCGGCGCTCGCCTGCGAGATGGGCTCGATGGGCAGCCTCTGGACCTTGAGGCGCGTGGAGAAGCGCGACATGCGCACCAGGCCGGTGTCGATGACCGACCTGATGCCCGGGACGGTGAGTGACGTCTCCGCCACGTTTGTGGAGAGCACCACGCGCCGTCGCGTATGGGGCGCGAAGACCCGATGCTGCTCCTCCGCGGAGAGGCGTCCGTAGAGCGGCGTGATCTCGACGGCGTCACCGAGGCGGTCCGCGAGCGCGTCTCGCGCGTCGCGGATCTCGCGCTCGCCGGTGAGGAAGACGAGGATGTCACCGTCGGAGTCGCGCAGGAGCTCAGCGACAGCCCCGCACACCGCGTCGACCTCGTCGATGTCGTCGTACGGTCGATAGCGCACCTCGACGGGGAAGGTCCGCCCTGATACCTCGATGACGGGGGCGCCCCCGAAGTGCTCGCTGAAGCGCTCGGTGTCGAGCGTCGCCGACGTGATGATGACTCGCAGGTCGGGGCGCCGGGGGAGCAGCCAGGCGAGGTATCCGAGCAGGAAGTCGATGTTGAGTGATCGCTCGTGTGCCTCGTCGATGATGATTGCGTCGTAGGCCCTGAGGAGCCTGTCGCGGCGGATGGACGCGAGCAGGACCCCATCCGTCATCACCGTGATCGCGGTGTCAGCGCGGGTGCGGTCGGTGAACCGCACGCGATATCCCACGCCCTCGCCTACGGCGGTTTCCATTTCCTCGGCGAGGCGCTCGGCCACGGCACGCGCGGCGATGCGCCGCGGCTGGGTGTGGGCGATGCGCGGAGTTCGGCCGTCACTCCCGAGTGCTTCCAGGAGCATCTTGGGGACCTGGGTCGTCTTGCCGGATCCCGTCTCGCCTGCGACGACGACGACCTGGTGATCCCGGAGCGCCGCGATGATGTCATCGCGTCGCTCCGAGACCGGCAGGTCCGCGGGGTAATGAAC
Organism: uncultured Actinomyces sp.; assembly: GCA_964560885.1. Classification (GTDB taxonomy): domain Bacteria; phylum Actinomycetota; class Actinomycetes; order S36-B12; family S36-B12; genus Mxb001. The sequence goes on from CAZLNF010000056.1 coordinate 9,968, forward strand.
GCGCAAGGGTGAGGCGTCCATCGTCACAGGGGAACCCTAGAAGGCTCCCCGGTTCTAGCCGCGGTGGCGGCGGGCGATCCAGTGTGCTTCCGCACGGTCCCGATCGCCGGCACGCCGCTCTTCAGGGGTCTGCCTCGTAAGAATCGAGGACCACACTGATCCGAACGGCGACAT
>CAZLNF010000057.1:0-9974 GCA_964560885.1 uncultured Actinomyces sp.
GTCGACACCGACCAGTTCTTCACCGTGCCCGAGGCGGCCAAGTGCCTCCTCACCTCGGCGGAGAAGAAGCTGACCCTCGGCACGAAGGACCTGGTCCTCATGGCCAAGGACGGCAAGGCGCCCGGGGGCAACTACGTCGGCCTCACCGGCCTGGCTCCGTACCACGACACCGAGGCCGCCGTGCCCGAGGATGTCAAGGCCAAGGTCGCCGAGGTCATCGCCGGGCTCGATGCCGGCACGATCGCGACGAATGTCACGCTCGGCTGATCATCTGGGCTGAGTGAACGTCCCGGAGTGGGGGGTGGCGCATTGCGCCACCCCCCACTCCCTTTTTGTGCCAGGATCGATGGGCCATGTCCACGATTGATCCCGCCCAGACGGACCTCGGGTTCACTGACCCGGATCCGCGTCGATCCGGCCCGCTCGAACGCGTGCCCGCGATCGTCATCCCCGTCGTCTCGGTGCTCCTTGCCTTCGCCATCGGCGGCATCCTCATCTGGCTCCAGGGGGTCAATCCGCTCGAGGCCTACCGGGTGCTCTTCAGCGACGCCCTCGGCTCGGTTGCCGGCATCGAGCGCACGATGGAGAAGTCGACGCCGCTCATCCTTACCGGTCTTGCCGTCGTCGTAGGGCTGCGTGCCGGGCTGTTCAATATCGGCGCCCAGGGCCAACTGCTCATGGGTGCCATCGGTGCTGCCTGGGCGGGCTACAACTTCCAACTACCGCCGCTGGTCCATCTGCCCTTCGCGCTGATCTTCGGCATCCTGTGCGGTGCGGCGTGGGGGTCCATCGCGGGTGCGCTGCGGGCCTACCGCAATGTCTCCGAGGTCATCACGACGATCATGCTCAACAGCATCGCGATCGCCCTGGTGGACTACCTCGCAAGCAGGCCGCTCAAGGAGCCGGACCAGTCTCTGTCGCGCACGCCCGAAATCGCGGAATCAGCGATGCTCCCCTACATCGGCCCTATCCCCTCGGGGTTCATTCTCGCGCTGCTCGTCGCGGTCTTCTTCGGCTGGTTCCTCATCCGGACCACCCAGGGCTTCCGCTTCAACACCGTCGGCATGAATCCCGGAGCCGCCCGCTATGCCGGCATCCCCGTCAAGGGCACGATCCTGCTGGCCATGGCCGTGAGCGGTGGCTTGGCGGGTCTCGGCGGCGCTGTCGAGACCATGGGCATTACCGGGCGCTTCGAGCCGGCGTTCAACGTCGGCCTCGGATTCGACGGCATCACCATCGCTCTCCTTGCCCGCGCCAATCCGCTTGCGACCATCCCCGCTGCCCTGCTGGTGGGCACCCTGCGTGCCGGCTCGTCATCACTCCAATTCCAGACGGGTATCGAACCCGAGGTTGTAAGCGTCATCCTCGCGCTCACGCTGCTCTTCGTCTCCGCTCCCGTTGTTGCCAAACTGCTCTTCCGCAATCGCAACATCAAGCAGACCACTGTGACGAAGGGGTGGGGCACGTGAGCGCCAAGTGGGCTTACGCCCTCGCCATCGTCATCTCGGTCGGCATCGTGATCTTCTACGTGATGGACCCGACCAAGACGACGTCGGTTGTCTCGTTCTCGCTGCGCTACGCCGTCCCGCTCATCCTCGCGGCGATGGTCGGCATCATGTGCGAGCGCTCGGGTGTCATCAACATCGGCATCGAAGGCCAGATGCTCATGAGCGCCTTCGCCGGCTTCTTCGGAGCGGCGCTCACGGGCAGCCTCATCCTGGGCACGATGATCGGCGTGGGGACCGGGATGATCATGGGAGCGATGCTCGCGACCGGCGCCGTGACCTGGAAGATGGATCAGATCATTGCCGGCACCATCATCAACATCCTGGCGGCGGGCCTCACCAGCTTCTTCTACGCCCAAGGCTTCACGCTGCCAGGCGTCACCCCGACCGTGCGCATTCCGATCCTCGCCGACATCCCGCTCATCGGACCCGTCTTCTTCGACAACGGCATATTCACCTACGTGGCAATCGTCAGTGCTCTGCTGCTGTGGGTGCTGCTCTTCAAGACCGTCTGGGGCCTGCGCACCCGCTCGGTGGGCGAGAAGCCCAGTGCCTCCGACACCTCCGGCATCGGAGTCCAGAAGATGCGCTTTTGGAATGTCACCATCGCGGGCGGCCTCGCAGGCCTCGCGGGTGCCTACCTCGCACTCGAGGCGGCGGGCACCTTCGAGCGCGGCCTCACGGCAGGACGAGGCTTCACTGCACTGGCGATCATGATCTTCGGCGCCTGGAATCCCATCGGCGCGCTTGCCGCGGCCATCTTCTTTGGGCTGACCCAGGGAGTCGCCAGCCAACTTCAAACAGACGCGGTCGTCGAGATCCCCCCGCAGTTCGTCAACATGCTCCCCTACATCCTCACGATCGTCCTTCTCGCGATCGTGTCCGGGCGCATCAAACCTCCCGCCGCTGTCGGCCGACCATATGAGAAGGACTAGGCCATGACACCGACGACGGAGATCGTGCTCGAGGCCCGTGGACTCACCAAGAGGTTCCCCGGCGTGGTCGCCAACGCCGACGTGTCCTTGCGCGTCCACCGTGGCGAGATCCTCGCTCTGCTCGGTGAGAACGGCGCGGGCAAGTCCACCCTCGTCAAGATGATCTACGGCCTCTACGAACCCGACCAGGGCGAGATCCTGATTAAGGGTGAAGCCGTGCGACTCAAGGGTCCGCGCGACGCGATTCGGCGCGGCATCGGCATGGTCCACCAGCACTTCCAACTCGTCCCGGTCTTCACCGTGGCCGAAAATGTCATCCTCGGCGACGAACCCCATCAGGGTCCCTTCGTCAACATGCGCAAGGCGCGCGCCGAGGTCGCGCGTCTTGCCGAGGAGTTCGGCCTGCAGCTCGATGTCGACGCCAAGGTCGAGGACCTCCCGGTAGGCACGCAGCAGCGGGTCGAGATCCTCAAGGCTCTTTATCGCAAGGCGGACATCCTCATCCTCGATGAGCCCACCGCGGTGCTGACGCCGCAGGAGACCGATGACCTGCTCGACGTCATCAAGGGCTTCGCGGACTCCGGGGTGGCGGTCATCTTCATCACCCACAAGCTTCGCGAGGTCCTCGCCATCGCGGACACGATCGAAGTCCTACGCGGGGGCCGGGCCGCTGGGACCACCACGCCGAGCCAGACAGATGCTGCCGGTCTCGCGCAGATGATGGTGGGACGCAGTGTGCTCCTCACTGTCGAGAAGTCGCCGGCAGAGCCCGCGGAGGTCGTGCTCGATGTGGTGGGACTCTCGGCCTCGGACGATATTGGCCTGCCCGCTGTGCGCGACGTCTCACTGCAGGTACGCGCCGGGGAGATCCTGGGCATCGCGGGGGTGGAGGGCAACGGCCAGCGTGAGCTGGTGCAGGCACTCACGGGTCTGCGCGCCTGCCGTGCACAAGCTGTCACGGTCCTTGGCCAAGACGCACTCGGCAAGTCGCCACGCGACATCCATGCGATGGGCGTCGGTCACGTGCCCGAGGATCGCGAGGCCGACGGCCTTGTCGGTGCCTACTCCGTCGCCGACAATCTTGTACTCGATCGGTACAACGAGCCCGAGTTCGCGCGCTTCGGCGTGCGCAACCTCAAGGCGGTCGATGCTTTGTCGGAGGAGCTCGTGGGCCAATTCGACATCCGCACGCCGTCGTCGCAGACCACCGTCCAGTCCCTGTCGGGCGGCAACAAGCAGAAGGTCGTGATCGCTCGCGAGCTCGCTGCCGAGCCCGCCCTCCTGATCGCGGCACAGCCCACCCGTGGCGTCGACGTGGGATCTATCGAGTTCATCCACTCCCGGATCGTGGCCGCGCGAGACCGGGGCGCTGCCGTATTGCTCGTCTCTGCCGAACTCGATGAGGTCCTGGGCCTGTCGGATCGCATCGCTGTGATGTACAACGGCCGGATCGTCGAGACCATGGAGGCCCAGGGGGCCGACCGTGGCCGCATCGGCCTGCTCATGGCGGGTCACGCGGCGAGCGAGTCGTGACCGGCACGGAGCCCTTCGCTGCGGTCGATCTCATCCGTGCCAAGCGCGATGGCGGAACTCTGACCGGAGATCAGATCGACTGGCTCATCAGTGCCTACACCCGCGGTGATGTCCACGAGGAGCAGATGGCCGCAATGGCCATGGCCATCTACTTCCACGGACTGAGTGAGCCCGAGCTCGTCCGATGGACGCAGGCGATGATCCGCTCGGGGGAGCGCATGGACTTCACATCGCTGTCGCGTCCGACGGTGGACAAGCACTCCACGGGCGGTGTCGGCGACAAGATCACGCTGCCCCTGGTGCCCATCGTCGCGGCGTGCGGCGCGGCAGTGCCCCAGCTCTCGGGCCGGGGCCTCGGCCACACGGGCGGCACACTCGACAAGCTCGAGTCCATCCCCGGGTGGCGGGCGCACCTGTCCAACGCGGAGATGATGGCCATCCTCGCGGACGTCGGGGGAGTCATCTGTGCGGCCGGCTCAGGGTTGGCGCCCGCGGATCGCAAGCTGTACGCCCTCCGAGATGTCACCTCGACGGTCGACATCATCCCGCTCATCGCCTCTTCGATCATGAGCAAGAAGATCGCCGAGGGCACGTCAGCGTTGGTGCTGGATGTGAAGACCGGCTCAGGGGCCTTCATGTCCGACACGGCGCGCGCGGTCGAACTCGCACGGACGATGGTGGCACTCGGCCGTGACGAGGGCGTGCGCACGCGTGCCCTCGTCACCGCGATGGATGTGCCCCTGGGTGTCGCCGCGGGCAACGCCCTCGAGGTCGCCGAGTCGGTCGAGGTGCTGGCGGGGGGCGGTCCCGCGGACGTCGTCGAGCTCACGCTTGTGCTGGCCCGGCACATGCTCGATCTCGTGGGGATCGACGCCGATCCGGGAGAGGCGATCGCCAGTGGCCGGGCCATGGACCACTGGCGTCGGATGATCCGCGCCCAGGGTGGCGATCCCGATGCGCCTTTGCCGCGCGCTCCCGTCGTGGAGACGCTCACCGCTGACCGTGACGGGGTCGTGACGCGCTGCGATGCCCTCGCAATCGGCCGGGCCGCGTGGCGACTCGGCGCCGGCCGGGCGACCAAGGACGATCCGGTGTCGGCGTCCGCGGGGATCGAGGTGCTTGCGAAGCCCGGTGACGAGGTGCGGGCGGGTGATCCCCTGCTGCGGTTGCACGCCGAGGATGCAGGTCGCCTCGAGGCGGCCGTGCGCCTGCTCGCCGAACCCGAGCCGGCGGTGGTCGTCTCGCCTTCGGGCACGGCGTACTCCCGGCTCCCGCTCGTGCTCGACGTCATCGACTAGCCGTTCGCGGAGGGATCGCGCACCTCCTGTGAGCGATTGCGCGTGTCAGACGGGCCAATCCCCTCACGAATGCGGGCCATCGGTTATCGCGCATCAATGGTGCGCGATGTCACCTGGTTGCGGATCCCCTGCCTTCCTACCTTCGTCATTGCATGCAGTTGCTGCGCAATGGTGGCGAATGCCGATCGAGGGGAGTGGGCGTGACCACGTCGACACGGGAGATCATCGAGGCGGACGTGCGCGAGGCCGTGCGCAGGAGCGGACTCGATCCGCTTCGTGACCGCGAAGCAGTCGAAGGGATCGTCCGGGCATCTGTGCATCGGTATGTCACGGAGGTCGATGCTCCGGTGCATACCGACGCTGATCTTGCGCTCGTGTCGCGGCAGGTGCTCGATGATGTCGCGGGTTTCGGCCCACTTCAGCGCTTCTTCGACGATCCCGATGTCGAGGAAGTGTGGATCAATGCGCCCGGCAAGGTCTTCGTCGCGCGCGGGGGCCGGAGTGAGCTCACCACCGCAGTCCTCACGGAAGCTCAGGTGCGCAGCCTGGTGGAGCGCATGCTCCAGTGGTCAGGTCGACGTATCGATCTCAGCACTCCCTTTGTCGACGCGATGCTGCCGGATGGCAGTCGCCTGCATGTGGCGATCCCGGATATCACTCGTGCCCACTGGGCCGTGAACATCAGGCGCTTCGTGCATCGCCCACTCGACGTCCACGAACTCGTACCCGGAGGAACCCTCTCGGCTGAAGCCGCAACCTTCCTCGACGCCTGCATGGTGAGTGGCCTCAACGTCGTCGTTGCCGGAGGCACGCAGGCTGGGAAGACCACACTGCTCAACGCCCTTCTCGGCTGTGTCCCCTCGAGCGAGCGCATCGTGAGCTGCGAAGAGGTCTTCGAAATCCACCTTCCGCACCATCCCGACTGGGTGCCCATGCAGACCCGCGATTCCAGTCTCGAAGGCACGGGGGAGATCCCGCTGCGCAGGCTCGTGAAGGAAGCCCTGCGCATGAGGCCCTCGCGACTCATCGTCGGCGAGGTGCGCCAAGCCGAGGCCCTCGATCTCCTCATCGCGATGAACAGTGGGCTTCCCGCCGCGGCGACGTTGCATGCCAATTCGGCACGCGAGGCCGTGACCAAGCTCTGCACCCTTCCGCTCCTGGCTGGGCAGAACATCGCGGCAGACTTCGTGGTGCCGACAGTGGCGGGATGTGTCGACATCGTGGTGCACACGGCGTCTGCGCGCGACGGGCGGCGCCAGGTGAGAGAGATCGCTGCCCTTCCCGGCAGGGTGGAAGCCGGTGTCGTCGAGATCGCCGATCTCTTTACGCGCCGTGATGGGCGACTGATACGCGGCACAGGATTCCCACCCCACGAGGATCGATTCGAGGCTGCGGGCTACGACCTGGCGCAGTTGCTGAGACCAGCGAGGGCCGTGGCATGACCGGCGCACTCCTCGGACTGGGCCTCGGCCTGGGTGTCCTCCTCGTCCTGCTCGGCGTGGGCGCCCCGCGGTCGGCGCGGGAGGCCCGTGTCTCACGGCTACGTCGCCTCGTCGATCGCGCGGGCCTCGAGCGCGTGGGCCCCAGCGCCATCGTGGGTGCCTGCGTCGGGCTCGCGCTCGTCGTGGGATTGCTCGCACTGGCAATTTCCGGTGTCGCCATCGTGGGCCTGCTCGCAGCCATGGTGGCCGGGTATCTGCCCATCGCCATCCTGCGCAGACGCGCGCGCACTCGGAGCACCGCACTTCGGTCCGCCTGGCCCGACGCGGTCGACATGCTCGGCTCGGCTGTGCGCGCCGGCATGTCACTACCCGAGGCGGTGACCGACATGGGGACTCGGGGACCGGAGGCACTCCGGCCGGCGTTCACGGCCTTCGCGGCCGACTACCGCGCTTCAGGATCCTTCGCCCTCGCCCTCGAGAGCCTCAAGGACACCTTGCGTGACCCGGTAGCGGACCGCGTCATCGTTTCTTTGGGAATCGCACGGGATGTGGGCGGTAGTGACCTCGGTCGTGTGCTCGCGACACTCAGCGACTTCCTGCGGCAGGACGCTCGCGCACGCGGCGAGATCGAGGCCCGACAGAGCTGGACCGTCAATGCAGCCCGCGTGGCTGTCGCGGCCCCGTGGATCACGCTGCTCCTCCTGTGCACCCGACCCGAGACGGTCGCTGCGTATTCGACAGCGACGGGCGCTGCGATCCTCGTGGGATCCGCTGTGCTCTCGGTCGTGGCCTACCGAGTCATGACCGCGATCGGGCGTCTGCCCGACGAGCCGAGGGTGCTGGCATGAGCGCGGTGGGTGCCCTTGTCGGGCTGGCCTTCGGTGGGGCCATCGCCCTGATCGCTGCGGCCGTCCTCGCGCACCGGCCACTGCGGCTCGCAGATCGCCTTCGGGCTCCGCGTGGCCCCCTGGTCGAGCGCGGACCACTCGATGCCCTCCGCCAAATCCTGGGCTCACCGCTCATGCGGCTCATGAGCCGCGACGGCGCGGATCTCGTGACGCGACTACGTCGTGCGGGCCGTGAGAGCGACGCCGACGCCTATCGGCTTGAGCGACTCGTGTGGTGCGCCGCCGGCGCCGGTCTCGGGGCACTGGCGGGCCTGGTCCTCGGCCTGCGGAGCGGTTCCGTCTCGGGTGGAGCGGTTACGGCCCTGATCGTGGTCGGGTCAGCCACAGGGTGGCTCGCCCATGATCGTGCCCTTGCGAAGGCGACCAAAGGTCGAGCGACGCGCATGTCCGAGCAGTTGCCTACGGTCGCCGAACTCGTGGCCTTCGCGGTGGCTGCGGGCGAGGGTCCGCTCGCCGCCTTGGACCGCGTCTCGGCCACGGTCCGCGGTGAGCTCGCCGCGGAGTTCGGGCTCGCGGTCCGCCGGGTTCGCGGTGGGACGGCATTCCCGCTGGCGCTCCGGGACATGTCCGATGCCGTCCCCAGCCTCGAGGCGTCCCGATTTGCCGATGGCATTGCCGTCGCCACGGAGCGAGGCACTCCGATGGCCGAGGTCCTCCGTGCTCAGGCTGCCGATGCTCGCGCCGGTGGCCGACGGCGCTTGCTCGAGCAGGCGGGCCGCAAGGAAGTGCTCATGCTCGTGCCCGTCGTCTTCTTCATCCTGCCCATCGTCGTCGTCATCGCCCTCTATCCCGGCCTACACGGCCTTCAACTCACCGTCTCGTAATTCCCCTCAGCAGCACACAACACAACCAAAGGAGCAAGTCATGTCATACCTTTGCCATTCCTACGCACGACTCATTGTGCGTCTCACCACGAGTGACCGTGGGGATGTTCCCGGCTGGGTCCTCGTGGCCGTCATGACCGCGGGCCTCGTCACGGCGCTGTGGCTTGTCGCTGATGATGCCCTCACCAGCGTCCTCGATCGCGCGATCAACAGCGTCTCCGGGCCGTGATCCTTCGGACTCGCCTCCGGGAGGACCGCGGGAGCGCCGTGGTGGAGTTCGCACTCGTCACACCGCTACTCCTGCTCGTCGCGCTCGCGGTCCTCCAGGTGACGCTGGCACTGCACGTGAGGTCGACCCTCACCGCGGCTGCGGCTGAGGGTGCGCGTGCCGGGGCCCTAGCGGGTTCGGGTCTCCGCGTCGCGGAGATGCGCACGCGCGAGGTCCTCGCCGATGCCCTGGGCGGGGATGCTGCGCAGGACATCGTCGCGTCGCGCGAGCGGCTCGACGGTGTCGAGGTCGTGCGGGTGCGTGTGACCGCGCGACTCCCCCTCCTCGGGACGCTCGGTCCCACCGCCCTCACGGTCGACGGACACGCCATCGGGGAGCAGCCATGAGGAATCGCCTGATCCGATCGCTGCGTCGTGACGAGGGCGCCGCCGTAGTCGAGTTCGTCGTGCTCGTCGTCCTGGTCATCGTTCCGATCGTGTACGCCGTAATCGCCGCCATGAGCGTGCAGTCGGCCGCCTACGCCGTGACGCAGGCAGCACGCGAGTCGGCCCGTGCCTTCACGCAGGCCGACAGCGTCGCGGAGGCGCGCTCGGCCGCCCGAATGGCGACTCGCGTCGCGCTCGTGGATCAGGGCGTGCCGCTGCGCGGTGATGAGCTCCGGATCGACTGCGACGGATCATGCCTCGCGCCCGGCTCCACCATCCGCGTCATCGTGAGCACTCGCGTCCGACTGCCCTTCCTGCCCGATTCCCTCGCCGACTCGACGGTGGGAGCGGTGCCGGTGAGCGCCGAGCACCTGGCCGTGATCGATGACTACCGGGATGCGCCATGACGCGGCGCTCCCGGGACGACGGAAGCATCCTCGTGCTCAGCCTCGGCTTCATCGTCATCTGCATCCTGGCGCTCGCGGTCGTGGTCGACGCCTCCAGTGTCTTCCTGGCTCGCCGCGCCCTGCAATCGCAGGCGGATGCGGCTGCCCTCGCCGGGGCCCAGGCGATCGACCTCGGCGCCTACTACGCCGATGGTGCTTCCCCGCGTATTCGCCTCGACCCGACGGGGATTCGTGCGTCTGTAGAGCGACACGTGCGCCGTGACCCTGGAGATGGCCGTCTCACGGGCATCACTTTGCGCGACGACGTCGTCCTGGTGTCCATGACCGACCGCGTGCGGCCGCCCTTCTCGGGCTGGCTCACCCCTTCGGGTGCCTACGACCTCGAGGTCGAGGCGGGCGCCGTGCTCAGCTATCGTCCGGCGGGCTGACGCTCCATAGACGAAGGAGTCCCATGGCCGAGATCATCGA
>CAZLNF010000058.1:0-9955 GCA_964560885.1 uncultured Actinomyces sp.
GAGGACAAGCCGGTAAAGAAGGCCGCAGCCAAGAAGGCTGCCGAGGACAAGCCGGTAAAGAAGGCCGCAGCCAAGAAGGCTGCCGAGGACAAGCCGGCGAAGAAGGCCGCGGCCAAGGCGGCTGTCGCCGCAGCGGTGCCGCTCTTCCAGCCGCCCGACCCCGCTGCCGCCACCAAGGTGAGCACCCGCTCTTCGGGCCGCAGGGGCGAAGCCAAGGATGCCGACGAGGCGACTGACGGCGAAGAGGGCGGTTCGCGCCGCCGTCGCCGTCGCGGAGGTCGCGGACGGCGCAGCGCCAGCGATGGTGAGGCGACCGAGACGACGTCGAGCACCGGCCCCGATTCAGATTCACCCGCCGACGCCGATGATGACGAGAGCCGGGGCTCATCCACGCGCCGTCGCCGCCGTCGTCGCCGTCGTGGCCAGGATGCGGGCCAGGACCCTGATGACCCCGAGCGCACGACCGTGCATGTCCGCGAGCCGCGCTCGCGTAGCGAGGAGGCCACCGCTCTCAAGGGGTCGGTGCGCCTCGAAGCCAAGCGCCAGCGCCGCCGCGAGGGCCGTGACGCCGGACGGCGCCGGGCACCGATCCTCACGGAGGCGGAGTTCCTTGCGCGCCGCGAGTCGGTGGATCGCGTCATGGTGGTGCGTCAGTCCGAGGGCCGCACGCAGATTGCTGTCCTCGAAGACGGCGTCCTCGTGGAGCACTACGTCGATCGGGGCAGCTCCAACTCCATGGTCGGCAACGTCTACCTCGGCCGTGTGCAGAATGTCCTGCCGTCGATGGAGGCCGCCTTCGTCGACATCGGGCGCGGACGCAACGCCGTGCTCTACGCCGGAGAGGTCAACTGGGATGCCGCTGGTCTCGAAGGCCAGCCACGTCGCATCGAGATGGCGCTGAAGTCCGGCGACCCTGTCCTCGTGCAGGTCACCAAGGACCCCATCGGCCAGAAGGGCGCCCGGCTCACAAGCCAGGTGTCGCTCCCCGGTCGCTACCTCGTCTACGTGCCCGACGGCTCCATGACAGGGATCTCGCGCAAGCTCCCCGACACCGAGCGCACCCGCTTGAAGTCGATCCTCAAGAAGGTCATGCCCGAAGGCGCCGGCGTCATCGTGCGCACCGCCGCCGAGGGTGCGAGCGAGGAGGAGCTCACGCGTGACGTCGAGCGCCTGCGCGCTCAGTGGGAAGAGATCGAGCAGGCTGCGGCCAAGGCCCAGCCGCCCGCGCAACTCAGCGCCGAGCCCGATCTGGCCCTCAAGGTCATCCGCGACGTCTTCAACGAGGACTTCGCCAAGCTCGTCGTCTCAGGTTCGGGCGTCGCCCAGGAGGTGCGCACTTACGTCGACTCCGATGCACCCGACCTCGCCGAGCGCGTCGAGACGTGGACCGACAACAAGGATGTCTTCACGGCGTACCGCGTCGAAGAGCAGCTCACCAAGGCACTCGACCGCAAGGTGTGGCTGCCTTCGGGTGGGTCCCTTGTCATCGACCGCACCGAGGCGATGACCGTCATTGACGTCAACACCGGCAAGTTCGTCGGCCAGGGTGGCAACCTCGAGGAGACCGTCACCAAGAACAACCTCGAGGCAGCTGAAGAGATCGTCCGCCAGCTCCGGCTGCGCGATATCGGCGGCATCATCGTGGTCGACTTCATCGACATGGTGCTGGAGTCCAATCGCGATCTCGTGCTGCGCCGCCTCGTCGAGTGCCTCGGTCGTGACCGCACCAAGCACCAGGTCGCCGAGGTCACCTCGCTCGGCCTCGTGCAGATGACGCGCAAGCGCATCGGCCAGGGACTGCTCGAAGTCTTCTCGACCACCTGCGACTCCTGCGGCGGCCGAGGCCACCACGTCTCCCTGCACCTGCCCGAGGGCGAGGCCAAGCCGGTCATCGCCAAGGCGGGCAAGCGCAAGGGCAAGGGCGTCGATCCCGCTGACGTGATCGCCAAGTCCCTGGGTGCCACTCCCGAGGGGGATGCTCCCGAGGGCGACACCCCTGAGATCGCTGAGCCTGACGCCGCCGAGGCCTGAGCCTTCTCGGGCCCAAGGGGGCACCAGGCCCCGGATTGGCTCCGCACCGTGCCCGTCCGGTAGCCTTGCCCCTCGGCGCTGAGGCGCCCACCGGCCCGGCTGGGCCGACCACCTTGAGGAGCACCACGTGTACGCCATCGTCCGCGCCGGAGGCCGGCAGGAGAAGGTCGCCGTCGGCGACGTCGTCGTCATGGACCGCGTCGAGGCTGAGCCTGGCTCCACCGTGACCCTCCCCGCCCTCATGCTCGTCGACGACGGTGCTGTCACCACCGATCCCGCCAAGCTCGCGGGCATCTCGGTCAAGGCCGAGGTCGTCGGTCACGAGCGTGGCCCCAAGATCCGCATCCTCCGCTACAAGAACAAGACCGGCTACCGTCGCCGTCAGGGTCATCGTCAGGACCTCACGCGCGTCAAGGTCACCGACATCACGAAGGCGAAGGGCTGACCATGGCTCATAAGAAGGGCGCATCCAGCTCCAGGAACGGCCGCGACTCCAACGCCCAGCGGCTCGGCGTCAAGCGCTTCGGTGGCCAGGTGGTCAATGCCGGCGAGATCATCGTCCGCCAGCGCGGCACGCACTTTCACCCCGGCTTCAATGTCGGCCGCGGCAAGGACGACACGCTCTTCGCCCTCAGCCAGGGCCGCGTGGAGTTCGGCACCTACCGCGGGCGCCGCGTCGTCAACATCGTCGTCGACGCCTGACGCTGCGCGGTCCGCTGACCGCATCGAGAGGCCTGCGCGATGACCACCTTCGTCGACCGGGTCGACCTGCATGCCACCGCCGGTGACGGCGGTCACGGCTGTGCCTCGGTCCACCGCGAGAAGTTCAAGCCCCTGGGGGGGCCCGACGGTGGCAATGGCGGCCGCGGGGGCAATGTCGTCCTCGTCGTGGACCCCAGTGTCACGACCCTCATCGGCTTCCATCACCGCCCGCACCAGCGGGCCACCAGTGGCAAGCCAGGTCAGGGCTCGAATCGCAATGGCGCCGATGGCTCGGATGTGATCCTCTCGGTGCCCGACGGCACGGTCGTGATGAGTCACGACGGCGAGACGCTCGCGGACCTCACGGGAGCCGGCACTACCTACGTCGTGGCCCGCGGTGGTCGTGGCGGCCTCGGCAACGCCGCGCTCGCCTCCCAGCGGCGCAAGGCACCGGGCTTCGCTCTCAAGGGCGAGCCCGGTGAGCACCGCGAAGTCGCGCTCGAGCTCAAGTCCGTCGCTGATGTCGCCCTGGTCGGCTACCCCAGTGCCGGCAAGTCCAGCCTCATCGCGGCACTCTCCTCGGCCAGGCCCAAGATCGCGGACTACCCCTTCACCACCCTGGTGCCCAATCTGGGTGTCGTCACGGCGGGTGACGTGACCTACACGATCGCCGACGTGCCCGGGCTGATCCCGGGCGCGAGCGAGGGCCGCGGCCTCGGGCTTGAGTTCCTCAGGCACATCGAGCGCTGCTCGGTCATCGTGCACGTCATCGATGCCGCCTCACTGGAATCCGATCGGGAGCCCCTCGCCGATCTCGACATCATCGAAGCGGAGTTGGCTGCCTACGGCGGACTCGCAGATCGCCCGCGACTCGTGGCGCTGAACAAGGTGGATCTCCCCGATGGCCGCCTGGTCGCCGACATGGTCGCTCCGCTCCTCGCGGAGCGTGGGCTGCCCGCCTTCGAGGTGTCCGCGCTGAGTCACGAGGGATTGCGCGAGCTCTCCTTCGCCATGGCCGCGCTCGTGGCCGAGCATCGCGTGGCGACGGCGGAGGTGACTCCGACGCGCATCATCATCACGCCGCCGGCCGTCGATGACACCGGGTTCGACGTCAGTCGCGAGCTCCACCCCGAGACGGGTGAGCCGCTCTACCGGATCACGGGCACCCGACCGGAGCGCTGGGTCCGCCAGACGGACTTCGCCAACGAGGAGGCCGTGGGCTATCTCGCGGATCGCCTCGCGCGACTCGGTGTGGAGGAGCGTCTCCTCGCCGAGGGCGCGGCCCCGGGGAGCACCGTGGTCATCGGCCCCGGCGATGACGCGGTGGTATTCGACTGGGAGCCCACCATCTCGGCGGGTGACACCTCCGACCGCGGTCCCCGTGGCACCGATCGCCGGCTGGAGGGCTGGTGAGTCCCCGCGCGACGCGGCGAGGAGTGGGCACGGCGCGGCGTATCGTCGTCAAGGTTGGGTCCTCGTCACTCACGCGTCCCGACGGCGGTGTCGACATCGAGCGCATCACCGCGCTGGTCGATGTCCTCGCTGACCGGGCAGCGGCGGGCAGCCAGGTCATCCTCGTCTCCAGTGGAGCGATCGCGACCGGATTCCCCATCCTGGGATTGAGTCGCCGTCCACGCGACCTCGCGACCCAGCAGGCGTCCGCCAGCGTGGGCCAGGGCGTGCTCCTCGCCCAGTACTCCCTCTCCTTCGCCGCGCGCGACATGAAGGTCGGCCAGGTGCTGCTCACCGCAGACGACATGACGCGGCGCACTCACTATCGCAACGCCCAGCGCACCTTGGAGAAGCTCATCGAGATGGGGGTGGTGCCCATCGTCAACGAAAACGACACGGTCGCCACTGATGAGATTCGTCTCGGTGACAACGACCGTCTGGCAGCCCTGGTCGCGCATCTTGTCCGCGCCGATGCGCTGGTGCTCCTGTCGGATGTCGACGGGCTCCACGACGGCCCTCCTGGCAAGGGGGAGACCCAGCTCATCCCCGAGGTCCCTGACGTGGCGGCCCTGTCCGAGGTGTCCATCGGTGGCGTGGGCTCCGGCGTAGGCCTCGGCGGCATGGCGACCAAGGTCGAGGCGGCCCGGATCGCCACCGCCGCGGGCATCCCCGTGGTCCTCGCGCACGCTCGGGCGGCTCGGGAGGCGATGTCAGGCGAGGACACAGGGACTGTCTTCCTTCCCACGGGACGCCGCACCCCCACGCGCCTCCTCTGGCTCGGACATGCCAGCACGCCCCAGGGGCGACTCCACCTCGACGCTGGGGCGGCGCGTGCGGTGACGGTGCGACGGGCTTCGTTGCTCCCCGCGGGTGTCACGCGAGTGGACGGTGAGTTTACGGCGGGTGATCCGGTGGACCTTCTCGACGAAAACGGCCACACGATCGCTCGCGGACTGGTCAACTACGACTCAGCGGAACTCCCCGGGCTCCTCGGACGATCCACTCGGGATCTCGCCCGAGAGCGCGGACCCGAGTACGAGCGCGAGGTCATTCACCGTGATGACATCGTCGTCCTCGACGGAGCGCCGCGCGACTGACGTCGACAGCACGGGAGGAGGCGCACATGGCGACCGCAGAGCCCGAGGCATCGCCGTCCCTATGGTTCGTGACCGTCACCGTCGCCGGCCGCGTCGTCGACTCCCAGGTGATCCGGTCGGGACTCGAGCGCCTCTCGCATGAGCACCCCTTCCTCCTCTCGGGGCGGTACGCCGCTGACCGGGCCGAGGTGCGCTACTGGGAGGAGGCCCCCAACGCCCAGTCGGTCCTCGACCTCGCCGTGGCCCTGTGGGATGAGCACCGTGCCTCGGCAGCCCTGCCCGACTGGGAGGTCGTGGGTGTGGAGGTCATCGATCGCGAGACCTTCCACCGCCGGGGGCGCCACCTAGGGCAGGGGCCCGGCCTCATCGCTGCTGGCGGAGTCTCGCCCCTGTAGGTCGGGGCGGCGTACCCTCATGGTCATGTCCGACGATCGCAGCGAGATCCTCGCGTGCGCGCAGCGAGCGCGCGACGCAGCCACCGTCCTGCGCAGCGTGACACGCGAGCACAAGGATGCTGCTCTGCGTGCGTGCGCCGCGGCCTTGCGAGCCGAGACGCCGCGCATTGTCGAGGTCAATGCTCGCGATACCGATCGCGCACGCGAGGCGGGCACGAGCCCGGCGCTGATCGACCGCCTCACGCTCGATGCACCGCGCATCGATGCCATCGCGACAGCCTTGGAGGAAGTGGCTGACCTCCCCGACCCCGTGGGTGACGTGGTCCGCGGCTACACCCTGCCCAATGGCCTGCAGGTGCGTCAGGTGCGCGTGCCGCTCGGGGTCGTCGGCATCATCTACGAGGCCCGGCCCAATGTCACCGTGGACGCGGCTGGCCTGTGCCTGAAGAGCGGCAATGCTGCCCTGCTGCGCGGTTCGTCTTCAGCACAAGCGACCAATGAGGTGCTCGTCGACGTCCTGCGTGGATCCCTCGCGGAGAGCGGGCTGCCTGCCGACGCCGTGCAACTCGTCCCGGGCACCTCGCACGAGTCCGTCAAGCACCTCATGACGGCTCGCGGACTCGTCGATGTCCTCATCCCTCGCGGTGGAGAGGGGCTGATCCGCAGCGTGGTGGAGGGCTCGACGGTCCCCGTGATCGAGACCGGCGTAGGCAATTGCCACGTGTACGTCGACGAGCACGCCGATGTGGACATGGCCGTGCGCCTCCTGCTCAACTCCAAGGCGCAGCGCGTGAGCGTCTGCAACGCAGCCGAGACGCTCCTCGTGCACCGGGGCATCGCCGATCGCTTCCTGCCGGCCGCGATGGCAGCCCTGCGCGAGGCCGGTGTGACGGTCCACGGCGACGAGGGGATGCTGGTGGCCGCTGGGGCGGCAGGTGCGGAGTGCGCACCGGTCACGGATGACGACTGGGCTGCCGAGTACTACTCACTCGACATCGCCGCCGGCATCGTGGACAGCCTGGATGATGCCCTGGCGCACATCCGCCGGTGGTCCTCCGGTCACACCGAACTCATCGTGACCGACTCTCAGTCGGCTGCTCAGTCATTCATCGCGGGCGTCGACGCGGCCGCGGTCATGGTCAATGCCTCGACCCGCTTCACCGATGGCGGCGAGTTCGGCTTCGGCGCGGAGATCGGCATCTCGACCCAGAAGCTGCACGCGCGCGGCCCCATGGGCCTGCCGGAGCTGACCACGACGACCTACGTCGTCATGGGGGATGGGCACGTGCGCGGCTAGGCCCAGGGCAGCGGCTAGGCTGAGGGTGTCGAAGGGACTTGGCTGCCATAAGCCGAAGGGTCGGTCCCCCGAAGGAGGAGTGCCATGAGTCCGCTCACCGCCGCCGTATGGGCCTCGGCCGAGGGTGCCGAGGGCGACCTCGTGTCCCCCTACGTCTTCGGGGGAGTCGCGCTCGCCATCCTGGTCGGCCTCCTCATCGTGACGATGCTCATCAACGTCGACCGCTGATCGCCAACTCCTCGGGAGTGACATGCGCATCGGGGTGATGGGCGGCACCTTCGATCCGATCCATCTCGGCCACCTGGTCGCCGCGTCTGAAGTGGCCGGCCGTTTCGACCTGGACCGCGTTGTCTTCGTCCCCACCGGTCAGCCGTGGCAGAAGTCCGACCGCAGCGTGTCCGCATCCGAGGACCGCTACCTCATGACCGTCATTGCGACGGCTGCTGATGAGCGCTTCAGTGTCTCGCGCGTCGATGTCGATCGAGATGGCCCGACGTACACCGTCGACACACTGCGTGACATCAGGGCCGACCTTGGCGAGGAGCACGACTATCACTTCATCACCGGCGCCGATGCCCTGAGCGAGATCCTCTCGTGGCGCGAGCCGGAGGAGGTGCTGCGGCTCGCTCACCTCGTGGGAGTGACGCGCCCCGGCCACGTGCTCGTGGATCCCGGGCTGGCTCCCGGTCGCGTGAACCTGCTCGAGATCCCGGCGCTCGCGATTTCCTCGAGTGACATCCGTGCGCGCGTCGCGCGCGGTGCACCCATCCGCTACCTCGTCACCCCGGGGGTTGAGGCCTACATCGCCAAGGTGGGGTTGTACGCCGGATGAGCGTGGCCGGGCGAGTCATCCTCGTCGCTGTCGGGGCCTTGGCGATCGTCCTGGGCCTCGGCGTCGTCAGCCTGCTCACGTCTGAAGGCGTCCCGACACCGAATCCGAGTCCGACCGAGGAGCAGGTGGAGCAGACCCTCCTCCTGCAGGTCTTGGACGGCGATGGATATGCAAGGGGCAATGTCGTCATCGGGATCGAGCCGCCCGGGACGGATCCGCTCACGGTCCTGCTCGCCATGCCTGCAAGCGTGCTTGTGCCGCAGGGTGACGACAGCGTGACCCTCGGCGTCACGCCCCAGTCCGCCGACACTCTGGCGGCCGTCACGGCGGTCGAGCAGGGTTTCGGCCTGCGCATTGACGCGGGGCTGACGCTCGATCGGCTCGCCTTCGCGGGTCTGGTGGATGGTGTCGATGGTGTCTGGGTGGAGTTGGATCGCCCGGTGCTGCTGCCGGCCATCGGCGAGGAGGAGCGCGTGCGCGTGCTCGGTCCGGGTTGGGTCAAGATGGACGGCATCGCCGCAGCGGACTACGCCGTGCTCAGGATTCCGGGCGAGAGCGAGACGGATCGAGTGGAGCGCTTCCTCGGGCTGCTCGAGGACGCTTTGGAGCGGCTGCCGCGCACGGACGACCAGATGCGCCAACTCCTCACGAGCCTGGGTTCGCTCGCGCAGTCGACGGTGCCCACCGACGACCTCGTCCCCTTCCTCAAGACCGTCCGCGCGGATGTCGACTTCGGCAGGGTGCGCGCGGAGGTGCTCCCGGTCGAGTTGATCCGAGGGGGTGCTCGCCCGGCCGCGATCGCCGCGCCGGATGCAGACGCCCTCGTCCAGGCTCTCTTTCCCGACGCCCGCGTCACTCCCGATGGCGCGGGGATGACAGGCTGAAGGCCTGCCGACCCGTGAGAAGGCTTGCCGACCCGTAAGGACGTGACGTTCGTGCCCGCCACCCCCGAGGCCATCGCTTTGGCCCAGGCTGCCGCTGAGGCCGCCGCTGACAAGCTCGCCACGGACATCGTGGCCATCGACGTGAGCCAGTACCTCGTCATCACGGACGTCTTCCTGCTGTGCACGGCGGCAAATGACCGCCAGGTGCGCGCGGTGGTCGATGCCATCGAGGAGCGCCTGGCGCGCGAAGGCGAGAAGCCAATCCGTCGCGAGGGCGAGAAGGAGAGTCGCTGGGTCCTCCTCGACTACGGCGACATCGTCATTCACGTGCAGATTGCCGAGGAGCGGATCCATTACGCGCTCGAGCGGCTCTGGAAGGACTGCCCTTCCGTCCCGCTTGAAGTGGATACATCCCGCTGATGCGCCGCATTGCGATCTGGCGACACGGACGCACGTCGTGGAACGCCGAGCACCGCTTCCAGGGTCAGACGGACATCGAGCTCGATGAGATCGGCATCTCCCAGGCTCGGCGTGCTGCGGCGATGCTCGCGAGCCTGCCGCCCACGGCGATCATCTGCTCGGACCTCTCGCGCACCCAGCAGACCGCAGCGCCTCTCGTTGAGCTCACCGGCATCGAGCCGACGCTCGATGAGGGCCTGCGCGAGACCTACGCGGGGGAGTGGGAGGGCAAGACGCGTCCGGTCCTCCTCGAGGAGTACGGCGATGCCCTGCACCAGTGGTCTGCGGACCCGCATATGCGCGCCGGTGTCGTTGGCGAGACGCGACTTGAGGTCGCCGATCGCATGGTGGCCGCTGTCGATCGCGGGCTGGCGATGATCCCGGAGGACGGCGTACTCGTCGTCGTCACGCATGGAGGTGCGGCGCGTGCGGGCATCGGCCGCCTCCTCGGACTCCCACCGGAGCATTGGGCGGCGCTGGGCGTGCTCACGAACTGCTCGTGGAGCGTGCTGCTCGAGAACTCCCCGCCGGGGCCAGCGTGGCGCCTGCAGGAGTACAACGCCGGGTCACTCCCGGAGTCGGTGCCTGTCGACGGAGTCTGGCCGGCGGACGATCGCTAGAGCTCGGCGGGAAGGCCAAGCCATCCCTGTCCAGCCACCCCGGGTATGCTTGCGGGGCCCTCAGGGGCGGCGGGGCTGTAGCGCAGTTGGTAGCGCACCTCCATGGCATGGAGGGGGTCAGGGGTTCGAATCCCCTCAGCTCCACGCGCGGCGCATCCGACAGGGTGCGCCGTCTGCATGTGTGGC
>CAZLNF010000059.1:0-9878 GCA_964560885.1 uncultured Actinomyces sp.
GGATCGCCGCACCGCAGTGGCACTCGCCGCCGTGGGCACGCAACCGGGCTTGGGGATCGTCCTGCGCTGACCCCTGGCCGGTCCGTCTCGGGCAAAGCGATCGGGAGGAATGCGCGCATGATCAAGGGATTCAAGGAGTTCGTCTTCCGCGGCAACGTCATCGACCTCGCGGTGGCCGTGGCCGTCGGCACCGCCCTCGCCGCCCTGGTTGCGGCCGTGACCCAGTCGCTCATCGAGCCGATCGTCGGTTGGATCCTCAGCCTCATCGGCGGATCCGATGGCATCGGCGGCACCATCACCCTCTCGCAGGGCTACGAGCTCAACTTCGCGCTTCTCATCGGCGCAGTGATCACCTTCTTTGTCACGCTCGCGGCGCTCTACCTCTTCTTCGTGGCGCCGATGAACAAGTACCGTGCGATGACCGGGCAGGACGGCGTCGACACGCGCACGGCCGACGTGAAGCTGCTCGAAGAGATCCGCGACCTGCTCAAGCAGCAGGCCAATGGCACCAAGTCTGCGGACTGACGCTCAGCCGTGATGGGGCGGCTCTAAGACACGCGCGCGCAGTAGGCGTCGTAGAGCTGGGCAAAGATGAGCGGAGGCACGAGCGGGAGTTCCCGGATCCGCACGCCGGTGGCATCGGCCAGCGCATTGGCGATGGCGGGCGCCACCGGATCGATAGGCGACTCCGCGCAACCCTTCGCGCCGAACGGTCCGACGGAGTCCACGTCATCGGCGAAGTACACCTGGATCGGTGGAACGTCGGCGAAGTTGGGGATCCGATACATGCGGATGCCCGGATTCAGCACCGTCCCCTGGTCATCCATCTGCCACCACTCGGTCATGGCGAAGCCGATGCCCATGGCCACGCCACCTTCGACCTGACCGCGCAGCTGCTGCGGGTTGATGACAGTGCCCGCATCGACGGCATGCGACACCTGTAGCAGGCGGATCTCGCCGGTGACGCTGTTGACCGCCGCACGCACACCGGTGACATTGAAGCCGACGCTCACAGGCGACCCGTATGCCTTGCGAGCCTGGCTCAGGGCCACGCCATCGGCATCGGCCCGCTGCCAGAGCTCCGCCAGCGTGATCTGCTGGCCGCCGGAGACGACCGAATCATCGAGCAACTCGACAGACGAGCCCTCGCCGAAGACCCGCTCGGCGTACTCAAGGAGGCGGGTGCGAAGCCCCTGCGCCGCGAAGGTGACTGCTCGACCAGCCACGAAGAGGCCGGTCTGCGCGAAGGCGCCCGTGTCCCAGCCCGACTCAGCCGTGTCGCCGTAGCGGATCGCCACGCGATTCATCGACGTGCCCAGGGAAGCCGCCGCAAACTGCACGTGGCTCGTCGTCGTGCCGTTGCCGAACTCGCAGGTGCCCACGCGCACGAGATAGGTGCCGTCGGGAAGGAGCTCGACGCTGGCCTCAGATCGATGCTCGGTGGGCGGCGACGTGTCGTACATCGACATGGCGTAGCCGACTCCCGTCGACCACTCGGGCCCCTCGGGTGCAGGAAGCGAAGGTCCCGACTCGATGGCGCTCTGCACCATGTCCAAGCACTGGTCGAGTCCGTAGCTGCCCAGGCACTCGTCGATCGGTGCGCCTCCGACGGCAAGGTTGTCGCCCGGCTGCACGGCGTTGCGGCGACGAAACTCGAGCGGTGTCAGGCCGAGGAGGCCGGCCAGTTCGTCGATCGCCGACTCCATCGCGAACGTCGGCTGGGCAGCTCCGTAGCCTCGGATAGCGCCTGCGGGGACCGTATGCGTGTAGACCGCGCGTCCGCTGAAGCGCTTGTTGCGGCAGCGGTACCAGGCCAGGGCAGCAGAGCTCGCGCCCAACGTCTCACCGCCGTGGTTGCCGTAGGCGCCGGTGTTGGAGGTAACGTCGATAGCCATAGCTGTGAGCTCGCCATCCTTCGTGGCACCGAGAGCGACCTCGATGATCATCGGATGGCGCGACGTGCCCCCGACGAACTCCTCCTCACGGGTCCACTCCCACTGCACCGGGATGCGCAGGTCGAGTGCAGCAAGGACGCACAAGTCCTCGGTGAGCATCTCCTGCTTGCTGCCGAATCCTCCGCCGACACGTCCCGTGAATACGTGCACGAGGTCTCGTCGAATGCCGAAGACGTAGGAGATCTTCTCCTTGCAGATGAACGGCGCCTGCGAGCTGGTGCGCACGTGCAGGACACCATCCTCATCGACCCACGCGACACTGCCATGGGTCTCGAGCTGAGCGTGCGACTGTCGGGGCGTGCGGTAGGTCGCACGATGCACCACGTCCGCCGCGGCCAGCGCCTCGTCGACATCGCCACGGCCGAAGGTCATGTCGATGAGGAGGTTCTTCGCCGGCTCGGTGATCCAGGCGTCCTCACTGCGGTCGTGCACGTGTGGGGCACCGGGCAGCATCGCCTCTTCGATGTCGAGGACGGCGGGGAGCACCTCCCATTCGATGACGACCTGGCGACAGCCCTCCTCCGCTGCCGCGACCGTGTCACCCACCACCGCCACCATGCGCTGGCCCTTGAAGCGGGCCACCTGATCGAGCACGAGGGTGTCGTCGGGTTCGACGAGGTGGTTCTCGTGCAGCGCCGTGGTGAACCTCTTGCGGGGCACGTCTTCCCAGGTGTAGACCGCGAGCACTCCCGGCACCGCTCGAGCCGCGGACGTGTCGATGCGGACCGCCCGAGCATGCGAGTGCGGCGAGCGCACCACCTTGATGTGGGCCGTGCCCGTCGGCACCTCATCCAGGGTGTAGTGCACCGAGCCTGTGACGACACCGCGGCCCTGGAGGGCTCCCACGCTGGCGCCGATCTCCTTGCCGGGCGAGACATCGGTCTCCACGTGGGCGATCCCGTCGATCGCGTCGTGGATCGCCCGGAAGCCCGTGCATCGACAGAGGCTGCCGCGCAGGGAAGCCGGCAGATCGGCGCGCTGCTCGTCGTTGAGTGACGCGCACGTCATGATCATGCCGGCCGTGCAGAATCCGCACTGGAATCCGGGTGAATTCAAAAAGGCATCCTGCATGGGGTGGAGCGAGTCTCCATCAGCAAGTCCCTCGATGGTCGTGACGCTGCGCCCTCGCATCTGCTCCGCGGAGGTAATGCAGCTGTGCACGGGGTGCCCGTCGATCCAGACGGTGCAGGCGCCGCAGTCGCCGCTGTCGCAACCCTTCTTCACACCGGTGTGGCCGAGGTCGCGCAAGAAGGTGCGCAGGCACTGGCCCGGGGCCGGGGAGCTGGTGAATTCCCGGTCGTTGACGATGAAGGACATCACGCCTCCCCGGCGAGGTCGGCGCGAATGACTTCGGCCAAGTGGTAGGTCATGTGCTTGCGATGTGCGGGACTGCCGTTCGGATCGTCGAAGTAGTCGCCGTCGCGGACTCCGTTGTCGATTGCCGCGCGCAACTCGTCGGCCGTGGGGATCGCGCCGAACCGCAGGATGAACGGGCGCGACGTGGCAGCCGTGATGGTGAGGATGAAGTCACCCTTGGCCGGATCCGACGTACCGACCAAGAACTCGCTCGACCGACCGTGCTTGGTGAGCGTAAATCGCTGATAGGAGTAGCGACGCTTGAGCGACTCGAGGGGAATATCGATCGAGCGCAGGATCTCGCCGGGCTGCAGGGCATTGACGTGGTTGCCGAGGATGAAGTCGGGAACGGTCATGGTGCGGCGCGCTCCACCGGGGCCCCAGATCTCCAGGGTCGCGTCAAGCGCGGCCGCCATGGTGGTCATGGGCGAGGCGGGTAGAGAGGTGCAGATGTTGCCGCCCACCGTGGCGCTGTTCCAGATCTTGAAGCCAGCAAGGAAGGAATCGACGGCCTCACGCAGGAAGGGGCCCGCCGACCAGTCCGGCGGAGGGGTGAAGTTGTAGAGGTCGACCACGCGGCAGGTGGCAGCGATCTGCAGGCTCTGCGGACCCACCACGAGATTGGGCCAGCCCAAGGCGGTCAGGTCGATCAGGCGTCGCATGTCGGGCAACGGCGTGGAGAAGAGGAATGTGCCACCGGCAAGCCAGGCATCGCCGGGTTGCCACACCGACGTCGGGTCATCGCCCGTAGGGCGGACGAATTCCTTGACGGTGCCCTGGTCCATAGGAGTTCCCCTCGCTCAGGCCTGGCACGCCGGCAAGGCCGCCCCTGTCAGGCTCCCCCGCGGGAGACTACGGCCCTCTCTGCCCCCATGGCGAGGAAGTCGGGAAACCCGACCGCGCGAGCGCTAGTAGTGGGGCGGCCGCTGCTCCAGGTAGTGGCGGTCGTCGTAGGAGTCCACACCCTCATCCGAGGTGATGTCCGGGAGCAGCTCGCTCGCAGGCACCCTCGTTCTCACTGCTCCCACCGCGACGAGTGACTCGCCGATGGCTCGACCCAGCAGCGCGATGTCGGCCTCGTCGATGACGAAGGACGGCGAGACCTGCAGGGCACCCGAGGCGAGATTGCGGGTGAGCACGCCGCGCTCGCGCAGGCCCGCGAGCACCCGCGCCGGGACTCCCGCGGCCTTGGCGTCGGGCGTGTAGTCGACCGCTGCGAGAAGGCCCACCCCAGCACGTACCTCACTCACCACGTCGTATGCCGTAAGCGGCTGCAGGGCCGCGGCCAACTGATGCTGGAGGACGTCGACTCGCGCGACGAGGCCCTCGCGCTCGAGGACGTCGAGGTTCGCAAGGGCGACCGCGCACGCGGTGGCATGAGCGGAGTAGGTGTAGCCATGCCTCCACATCACGGGCTCGGGACCGGGTGTCCAGAAGGGGGCGGCGACGCGACCCGCGACGAGCACCGCACCCAGCGGGATGTAGCCCGAGGTGATGCCCTTGGCCGTCAGCATCACGTCGGGGTCCAGGGACCAGCGCTCGCTGGCGAACATCGCACCGGCGCGCCCATAGCCGGAGATCACCTCGTCTGCCACGAAGAGCACTCCGTGCGTGCGGCAGATCTCGCGCACGCGAGAGAGGTAGCCCTCCGGTGGCGCGTAGACGCCTCCTGCGCCGATGATCGGCTCGCAGAAGAACGCCGCCACATCCGATCGCGACGCGAGGAGCGTCTCGAGGGCATCGGCGTCATCCCACGGCACCTGCACCACTGCGGGATCAAGGTCGCCGTGGCCCGCTCGATTGGCCTCGATGCCCGCCAGGCTCGTGCCCGCGAGGTGCATGCCGTGATAAGCGTGCTCGCGCGTGACGATGAGGCTTCGCGCTGGCTCTCCAACCTCGGCCCAGTAGCGGCGCACGAGCTTCACGGCCGTGTCGACGGAGTCGCTTCCCCCGCTCGTGAGGAAGATCCGTGCATCGGCCATCGGTGCCATAGCGGACAGCCTCTGCGCGAGGTCCAGGGCCGGCCGCGTCGCAAGGTCACCGAAGGCGGAGTACGACGCCAGACGACGCATCTGCGCCGCCGCTGCCTGGGCGAGTTCCGCCCGTCCATGACCGACATTGCAGTACCACAGTCCCGCAGCGGCATCGAGGTAGCGACGTCCTTGCTCATCGACGACATACGCACCGTCGCCATGGTCGATGACCAACTCCCCCGACTCGGCCACGGCGGCCATGTCGGCGAAGGGATGCCAGAGGCGGGTCACCGGCCCCTGAGCGGATCTCGCGTGCTCCACGGGCGCAGGCTAGCGTGGCACCCGTGCGCATCATCCTCCTCGGAGCCACCGGCTACACCGGCCGCCTCACCGCCGAGGCGATGGTCCGCGCGGGCCTCGCCCCCGTGCTCGCCGGGCGCCGCCACGACGCTGTCGTCCGACTCGCCGATCGCCTCGCACCCCTGGCGCCACGGCCATCGACTCAGCCCGGGATTGCGGTGGCGGACGCCGGTGACCCCGCCTCGGTACGACGCCTGATCGAGTCACCCGACGACGTCCTGGTGTCGACAGTGGGGCCCTTCGTCGAGTGGGGCGACGCCGTCGTCGAGGCTGCGGTCGATGCGGGTGCGGCGTACCTCGACTCGACGGGTGAGCCTCCCTTCATCCGGCGCATCTTCGAGGTCTTCGGCCCTCGCGCCGCAGCCAGTGGAGCACGACTCATCACCGCCTTCGGGTATGACTACGTGCCGGGCAACCTCGCCGGGGCACTCGCCCTGCGTCGATGCAGACGCGCCGGTCGGCCCGCCACACGACTCGACATCGGCTATTTCATCGAGGGGGCCTTCGGCATCAGTTCCGGCACGCGCGCCAGTGCGGCGGGCGTCCTGCTCGCACCCAGCTACGCACGGCGGGGAGGCACGCTGGTCGAGCGGCGATCGACCGGGGGGCGCACGCGCGAGTTCGATCTTGGTCGCGGCCGGGCCTGGAAGGGCCTGCCCGTGGCCGGGTCGGAGCACCTCGCCCTCCCGCTCACCGACCCCGACGTCACCGATATCGAGGTCTGGCTGGGATGGGCCGGTCGCTGGACCCCGGCAGCGGCGTACGCCGGCACCGCGCTCGGCGCGGTCGCGGCCGTCCCCGGCGCGGGTGAGCGGGCGATGCGCGCACTGCGTCAGCGTCTCGGACGCACGACCGGCGAGGGCCCGGACGCCGCAGGTCGTGCCGCCGCGCGCACCGTCGTGCAGGCCGAGGCCTTCGATGCCGTCGGTCGCCCGCTCACGACGGTGCGTGTAGAGGGCCCCTCGCCGTATGACCTCACGGCCGAACTCCTCGCGTGGGGTGCAGCCATGGCGGCCACGCGGGCGGTCACGCCAGGCGCGCACGGACCTGTCGACGCCTTCGGCCTCGATGCGCTCGAGCGTGGCTGCGCCGATATGGGACTCATCGCGGTCACCTAGGAGTGGGTGCATGACCGAGACAGCGATGAGCCAGACGACAACGAGCCAGACGACGACGAGCCAGACGACGATGAGCCAGACGACGATGAGCGAGGTCGCGTGGCGCGAACGCCAGGCGGTCCACGCCGCGCGCGTCGATGCGTGGATCACTCCGCGCCTGGAGCGCCGCCGGCAGGGACAGCGGCACCCTGTCGATGATTTCCTCTTCGACTACTACTCGTGGCGTCCCGCACAACTCGCCCGCTGGCATCCCGGGGCCGGCGTACTCCTCACCGGCGATGTGGCGCAGTTCGGTGACCTCCGGGGCTACCAGGTCGACGACGAGGGCGCCCGGGTGGACCCCGCGGCGCTACCGACGGAGGTGATGCGTGCCTCCCTGCGCTTGATGGAAGGGACGGCATCGCGACCACCGGCCTACGCGTGCTTCGGCAGGCACGAGTGGGCCATGGTCTACCGCTTGCCCGCCGACGCCGTGCGCCACTCCGCCTGGCCACTCCGCCTGCCACCTGACGCGATCGCCGAGGTTGTCGAGTCCGCCCCGCTCCGCTGCACGCACATCGACGCCTTCCGCTTCTACACCGCGGAGGCGAGACCGCTCAACGTCATCCAGCCCACGCGATCCAGCCAGCCGGATGACGAGCAGCCCGGCTGCCTCCACGCCACCATGGATCTCTACAAGTGGTGCTTCCGCTCCTACCCCGCCATCGGTTCCGAGCTCACGGCGGACTGCTTCGCGCTCGCGCGCGACGTGCGCGCCGTCGACATGCGCGCATCTCCCTATGACTTCCGCGACCTGGGCTACGCCCCGATCCCCATCGAGAGTCCCGAGGGACGCGCGGAGTACGTCGAGCATCAACGCGACTTCGCCGAGCGCGGTGGGCGGCTGCGTGCACGCGTCATTGACGACCTACGGGCCGCCCTCGACGTGAGTATCCCGGCATGACGACCCAGGCCGGGGTAGCACTGCTGCGCCTCGCAGCCTTCGGAGTCGCGGCCACCCTCGTCGGCCTGGTACTCGCGGTCTTTTCCACGGGCGCATCGACTCCTGATGAGGTCGCGGGGATCGCGACACTGCAGACCGCGGTGTTCTTCTTCGGTCCGATTGCCGCCATTGCCACGCTCGCCTTCATCGTGGTCCTCGCGCTGACCCGCCCCGCATCTCTTGCCCATCGCCGGACCGCGGCGCGCATCGTCGCCCTGTGCTACGCGATCGTTGGCGCGGGGCTGGCGCTCTTGCTGTCCTCGACCTGGTGGGGACTGCTCGGTGGCCTCGCCTCCGGCATTGCGGCAGCGCTCGCATGGTGGCTGCTCGGGCGGCCGGACACCCGGCCCATCACCTAAGCGCGCGGGTAGGGCACGCCCGAAGCATCGAACTCCGCCAAGATCTCGTCGTAGCGGGCATCGATCCGCGCTGCGGTGGCCTCGTCGTAGTCGCGACGCCACCTGCCGATGTGTGCCTGCTGGGGCAGGACATTGGCATCGAACCACTGCGAGAGGCGACGATCTGGCCCGACCCCGATCCCTTCGAGAAGGGCTGCGAGCGTGGCCTCGCGATCCGTGACCGTCAGTTCATGCAAGTCGACGCGGAGGAATCGCCCGGGAGGACACGCCTGCTCAGCCCGGGAGGCATCGATCATCCGCTCGCGCCACTCCTCCAGAGCCGCGAAAACGTCCGTCGGGCCGAACGGCTTGGAGACGAAGGATGCGGCGACGTCACGGCCATCGCGCATCATGTGAATCACGACGGCGTCAGGGAAGAGTGCGAGCACCCGGTCGGCGGCCCGGGCGTTCGCAGGGGTCGTGTCGACCCAGCGGGCCTTGCCCTCGCCGCGAGCCTGGGCATCCGCCCACTTCCCTGAGGACACGATCGACTCAGCGAAATGCCGTGATGCGCGCGCAGGATCTTCTGCGAATCCCGCGATGTAGGCGTCGCAGGCGGCCCGCATCTCCTGCTCATCGAGACGGCGGAAGAGACCCGAGCGCGCACCCGACGGCTTGATACGCACATACCAGTGCTCCCAGAGCGCATCCACGACCTGCTGCGGCGCCACCTGGCCCGCGAAGGCATCGGCGACGCCGCCACGCGAGGCGATGAAGCGGAGCTCGCGCGGGTTGGTCGCGCGCAAGTCATGGTGTCGACCGAGGAGGCGCCCCGCGATCGTGGTGCCGCTGCGTCCCGTGCCACCCACGAAGACAGGACGGTCGGGCACCAGCCACTCGGTCATGGGAGGCGACTCACTTGCGCTTGCGATTAGCCCGCTCCGCACGACGGCGCTCGGCCCGACTGGCGTTGGGGTCGACCTCGATCTCCTCGCCGTCGGCCTGAAGGGTCTCGTGAGCCACGCCTCCGTCGGCCGAGGGCGCGGAATACTCGAGCACCTGCGGGCGCGCGGGACCGAGTCCCTTGGCGGTGATCTCGGGGGCCGCCTTGGCTGCCTGCGCGGACTTGGCGGCAGCCGCGATCGCCTGCACCGCAGCCGACGCGGGAGCCTCCGTGACGACGGCCGCAGCCTGGGCCGCTTCTTCGCTGACCGTGGGAGGTGCCTGGACCTCGACATTGAAGAGGTAGCCGACCGTCTCCTCCTTGATGGCCTCCATCATCGCGGTGAAGAGCTCGTAGCCCTCGCGCTGGTACTCGATCAGGGGATCTCGCTGGGCCATCGCGCGCAAGCCGATGCCATCGCGGAGGTAGTCCATCTCGTAGAGGTGCTCGCGCCACTTGCGGTCGAGGACCGAGAGGATGACGCGGCGCTCCAGCTCGCGGGTCACCTCCTCGCCCAACTCGGCTTCCCGCCGGTCGTAGGCAAGGTGGATGTCATTGGTCAGCTCCTCGGTGAGGAACTCTGCCGAAAGGCCCGCGCGCCCGGAGCCGGACTGCTCCTCGAGCTCCTCCACCGTGATGCCCACCGGGTAGAGCTGCTTGAGCGCCGTCCACAGCTGGTCCAGGTCCCAATCCTCGGGATAGCCCTCGGCCGTGGCGGAGGTGACGTATTCGGCGACGACCTCATCGAGGAAGGTGCGCACCTGATCGTGAATGTCGGCACCCTCGAGGACCTGACGACGCTCGTCGTAGATCACCAGGCGCTGGCGATTGAGGACGTCGTCGTACTTGAGGA
>CAZLNF010000060.1:0-9798 GCA_964560885.1 uncultured Actinomyces sp.
AGCAGCACGAGCGCAGGGATCCGCAGCTTCGGCGCGATCACCTGGCAGGCCGTCGCAACGCCGAAGACGAGCACCGTCGCCAGGATCACCTGCTGGGCCGTGGGCTCCGACACGGCGATCACTCTAGGGGCCCGCCCCCCATCGGACTGCCCAAAGGCACGCCATGGACATGCGCAGCGAGCCGGAGACTCCTAGCCTCGGCAGATCATGGAGTCCCTGGAGCAGGGCGTCGACTCCCCTCACCCATCATGGCGGCGCTGGGTCGTCGGGCTCACCGCCGTCGTGGTCCTCGGCGCGGTCGGCGCGGCGGCGTGGCAGCTCGACATGCGCTGGCGTGAAGCCTCGGCATCGGAAATCGCCTTGGCGTTCGACGAGACGCTTTCCGCAATCGAGACCGCCGAGCGCCGAGTGCAGTCGGTGGCGGAATACGCCCGACCCCAGAGCGACCGCGATGACATCTCGCTCGCTGAAAAGGCATCGCTCGAAGCGATGGTGCAGGAGGCAGCTGTGGAATCGGCTGCTGACATTGCCCGTGAGCGCATGCAGATCAACGCGGTTCGGCTGCTTCCCTGGCACACGTCGCTGCAGGTGGCGCGTGATCGTGCCGTCGCCTGGCTCGATCTGCGCGCGAGCGGCATCGTCACGCTCGCAGCGACGGGACAAGCGACGTACGCGCCGCGCGAGGAGATCGATTCCGCGCGCACTGCTCTGCGAGAGGCCTGGGAAGCAATCAGCCGTGCGGAGTGACCGCGCTCGGCCGCCTGTGCCGGGAGGTCACGGCTGCGCGGACTCCGTCGGCTGCGGGCAGACCCCATCGACGTAGGCGTCGATCGCATCGCCGCCCTCGGCGAAGGCCGGGTCCGCGAAGGCCTGGGTGAGTTCGCCCACGAGGCCGGGCATGTCCGGGGAGTCCGCGACGGCCTGCTTCACCTGGAGCGCGACCTGGCGCGACGCACCCAGGAAGGCATCACCCGTGGCCGGGAGCTCCGGGAGCGCGGTCTCCAACTGGTCGAGGGCGTAGGACATCCCATCGGCCGCGGCCACCGCGGACATGGCATCTCCCGCCTCGAGGCTGGTGGCGAGATCAGTCAGCGCCGTCGAGTAGTCGTCCATCGCCACGCGGGCCAGACCGCAGTCGGTGGTGGCGCTCGGCTCCGGCGCCGCCGCAGGAGAGCTGCATGCGGTCATCGCCAGCAGCAGCCCGAGGCATGCCGCGGCACCCGCACTGGACCACGACTTCCTTCGCACAGACCTCCGGCTCATGGCCCTCAGGCTAGGCGAGGCCCATGGCCCGGATGGCGGCCGACCCGCGAAGCGAGACAATGGCGTCATGGCCCAAGGCGACTCCCTCTATGACCTCACCTTCACCGACAATCACGGCGAGGAGGTGTCTCTCGCCGACTTCGCCGGCAAGCCCGTGCTCGTCGTCAACACCGCGAGCAAGTGCGGCTTCACGCCGCAGTACGACGACCTCCAGAAGCTCCATGAGGAGTTGGGGCCGCAGGGCCTCGTCGTGCTCGGCTTCCCCTGCGACCAGTTCGCCCACCAGGAGCCGGGAGACGACGGGCAGATCGAGGAGTTCTGCAAGGTCAACTACGGCGTGACCTTCCCCCTGTCGACCAAGATCGACGTCAACGGCAAGGGCACGCATCCTGTCTTTTCGTTCCTGAAGGATCGGGCCAGCGGCATGCTCGGCTCGTCGATCAAGTGGAACTTCACGAAGTTCCTCGTCGCCCCCGACGGCCGCACCGTCAAGCGCTACGCGCCGAAGACGAAGCCCACGGAGATCATCGACGACATCACGCCGCTGCTGCCGGCGTCCGGAAGCAGCGGTCAGGACTCCTAGACAAGCTCAAGCACGACGGGCAGTGCCGTCACCGCGGCATTGCCACTCAAGGGGTCGAAGCGCGAGTCCTCGGTGATGTCGTTGACGCTGCTGCCCGGCAGCGAGGCAGCGTGACTCCAGCCGACGCCATCGCGCGACGCGTGCCCCCAGCCGTGTGGCATGCACACCACGCCGCGCATCACCGAATCGCTGATCTCCGCGACCGCTTCCACGCTGCCCGCGGGCGTGGAGAGACGCACCCGCGCCCCCTCGGCGACCCCACGTGCCGCCGCATCGTCGGGATGCACGAGCACGCCACAGTGGTTGCTGCCGGTCGTGAGGCGCTTGGAGTTGTGCATCCATGAGTTGTTGCTGCGCAGATGCCTGCGTCCGATGAGGAGCAGGTCATCACTCGTCTCCCCCGTCTCGACCGCCAGCGCCGCGAGGACTCGCGGCCAGTCGGCGACGACGACGGGGTGATCCAGGCGCACGCGCCGATCCTGGGTCATGAGCCTGCGGGGCAGCACGGGGTGGAGTGCTCCGAGGTCGAGGCCGTGCGGGTGCTGGCGGACCTTGCGCAGCGTGAGTCGCCGGCCGTGGCGCAGCCCCCAGGGCCCGGCGCGCAGCGCGGCATCGACGAACCTCCGCGGCAAGAACTTGCGGCGTGCCACATCGAGGGCGCGTGCGCGGCGCCTCCCGAGCGTCGCCGCCTGCACCCGCCACAGGAGTTCGCGCAGGATGTCGGCGTCGGAGCGCGTGTCGGGATCGGGCTCCACGACACGCTCACCCCAGCGGACGTGATTGCGGACGCTCACAGCGGGGAAGACGAGGTCGAATTCCTCGCGCTCCAGCGCTGTCGTCGGCGGGAGGATCACGTCGGCGTGACGCGTCGACTCGTTGATGTAGTAGTCGACCGCGACGCAGAAGTCCAACGATGCGAGGGCCTCGTCGACCCGCCTCCCCTGGGGCACGGTGAGGACGGGATTGCCCGCGACGAGGACCATGGCGCGGATCTGCCCCTCACCGGGAGTGAGGATCTCGTCGGCGAGCGTGCTCGAGGGGAACTCGGCGGCCACCTCGGGTATGCCGCGCACGCGCGAGCGCCAGCGGTCGTATCCCGGGAGGTCCGTGGTGAGCGCGCCGATGCGCGGCAGGTCGAAGGCAGGCTCGGCGAGCATCCAGCCGCCCACCTCATCGAGGCGCCCCGTGAGGATGTTGAGCACGTGCACGAGCCAGTAGGCGGTCGTGCCGAACTCCGTCTGGCACACGCCGAGTCGCGCGTAGACCGCGGCACGTCGGGCGGAGGCGAAGTCACGGGCAAGTCGGCGGATGTCCTCGGCAGGGACTCCCGTGCGCGCCTCTGCCGCCTCGGGTGTCACCTGGCGCACCATGTCCGCCACCACGCCGAGGCCGTCCACGAAGGACTCGGCTCGACCCGGCCTCGCAAGGCCTTCGCCGACGATGACATGCGCCATCGCAGCCAGGAGGAAGACATCAGTGCCGGGGCGGATGAAGACGTGCTCGTCGGCTGCGTCCGCGGTCTCGGTGCGACGCGGATCCACGACGACGATGCGTCCACCGCGCTGGCGAAGACGCTCCAACCGCCTCTTGATGTTGGGGGCGGTCATGATCGAGCCGTTGGATACGAGCGGATTGCCGCCCACGACCAGCAGGAAGTCGGTGCGATCGACATCGGGCACGGGCAGGAGCAGGGGCGAGCCGAAGAGCAGATGCGACAGCAGATGCTGGGGCTGCTGATCCACGCTCGCCGCGGAGTATCGGTTGCGTGTCCCGAGGGCCGCGAGCAACTGCGGGATGTAGATGATCGGCGCCCAGCCGTGGGTGATGGGATTGCCGAGGTAGAAGCCGACCGCGTCTCCGCCGTAACGCTGCCGGGTGTCGAGGAGCCGCTGCGCCACCAGGTCGAATGCCTCGTCCCAGCTCATCTCCACCCACTGATCGCCCACGCGCTTGACGGGGCGCCTCAGTCGATCCGGATCATGGGTGAGGTCTTGGAGAGCCACACCCTTCGGGCAGAGATAGCCCTGGCTGAAGGGGTCGGCTGCGTCACCGCGAATCCCGGTCACGCGATTGGCCTCGACCGTGATCTCGAGGCCGCAGGACGCCTCGCACAGGTTGCATGCGCGGTAGTGGACGGACATGTCACTCCTCGAGGCGGGTGTCCGAGAGCCTAGGTCCTCGCCGGAGCGGGCGCACGCGGGTAGCGTCGGCGCGTGACCGGACGCGAGGGCGAGCTCCGCCTCGGCCGCAACCGGGGCTGGGCGACGGCCGCGACCGCGGCGATCGTGGGGGTGGGCGTCATCCTTGCGGTCCGCGGGTTCCGAGGCTCACCCGCCGCCCTCGTCCTGGGCGTCCTGATGGTCGTGGCCGGGATCCTGGGCTACGCCCGGGCGATACGCCCGTGGTTCCTCGACGACCTCGGCCTCTCGCTCGCGGGGAATCGGCGCCTGCTCTGGGCCGACGTCACGCGCATCCAGGTGCTGGCCGTCACACCGGAGGGCGCCGGCAAGGGCCCGGCCCGCGTGGATCTCATCATCGATACACCGCAGCGCACCGCGCGACTCCTGCTCGTGTCCCGTGTCGATGCGGCCAAGGTGTCCGCGCTGCTCGAGCGCCGACTCCCGCAGCACGTCGAGGGTCGAGAGCTCCTGTGGCTCATCAACAATGCCTGGGCGCACAACCCGTGACGTCGCGTCCTGTCTCTATCGGCCTTGCCGGCTGGAGCGAGGCGGTGTCGCGCTATCGCTCCTCCTTCCCCGCCGAGGGATCCGGTCTGACCCGCTACTCCGGGACCTTCGACTTCGTCGAGGTCAACGTCACGTTCTACCGAGCGGTGCGCGAGACGACGTTTGCTTCCTGGGCGGAGCAGACACCGGCGGACTTCCGCTTCAGCGTCAAGCTCAACCGGTCCGTGACGCATGCCGCCCGTCTCTCCGCCAACGCCCGGCTGGAGGAGGCTCTGCAGCCCATGGCGGCACTCGGCGACAAGCTCGCCGCCCTCCTCATCCAATTGCCGCCGACCCTGGACTTCGACCCGGCTCGGGCCGAGGCATTCCTCACGCGGCTCAGGGGCCTCTACGCCGGCACGGTCGCCTGGGAGCCACGCCATCCTGGGTGGGCGTCCGCTGAGGCGGAGAGCCTGCTCGCCGCCCACCGGGTGACCCCCGTCCTCACCGAGATCCCCACGCCGCACACGCCGCACGCCCCCGGCGGCGAGTACGTCCGCCTGCACGGCACCCCTCGGCGTTATCGCAGCTCCTACCCCACCGATCAGCTTCGCGCCCTCGCGGCGTGGATCACTGAGGGCACATCACCGGCGTATGTCGTCTTCGACAACACCGCGGGCCCGGCCGGGGTCGCGAATGGCCGAGAGCTTCAGGAGTTGCTCGGCGCCTGACTCGCACGCCTGTCTCGCCACCATGCGACGCCGGCGCTCCATGCGCCTGTGCACCACAGCGCCCACACGACGAGCAGGGGCTGGAAGAAGAGGCGTACGACGCGTGCAGCATCGGAGTCGAGCCCGAAGGCATCACGTCCTTCGATGTACTGCCAGACATTGCCAGGGAAGATGATGACGAAGAATGCCGCGACGATCCAGCCCACGATCGGCAGTCTCCGTCGCGTCACGATCAACGCGATACCGAGCGCGATCTCGACGACACCGGACGCATAGACGACAAACTCCGGGGCCGGCATCCACGGTGGCACCTGAGCGGTGAACTCAGCGGTCGAGATGAAGTGGCCGGCTCCCGCGATGAGGAGGAAGATCCCGAGCCCGAGGCGGGCCAGCGTGGTGATCACGGCTTGATCCTCCCGCGTCCGAGTCAATGCGCCACTCATACGCGCCGATCGGGCTACATTCATCGCGATGGACTGGGTCAAGACCCTCGGCGTCGCGGTGCTGCTCATGGCGTCCTTCACCGCGGGAATCTGGCTTGCCATCGCTCGCCCCGGCCCGCTGCTGCCATGGGAGTCGACGACCACCGCCGCCGAGTCGGAGCCTGCGCCCACGTCGTCGTCGGCGGAGCCCACACCGACGATCAGGACGCCGTACACCGGCGAGGTCCTGGCCTTCGGCGACTACGTGCTCGTCAGCGCCAAGTCGTGCCTGAAGAAACTCGGCTACGTGGTCGATGCCACCACCGACCGGAGGGTGACTGCGGCGGCCACCGACCTTCGCGCACGCGGTGACGACATCCCTGGCGGCGTGCTCGTCCACCTCGGCGCCAACGGTGGCGCGACACCGCAGGACCTCGACGCGATCATGGAGATCCTCGGCAGCGACCGCACCGTCGTCTGGACGACCATCCAGATTCCCGACGATCCCGAGCGCTACACCTTCGAAAAGGACACCAACGCCGCGATCGCGGGCCTCGCCGAGGCCTACCCCAACGTGCGGGTCTTCAGCTGGAACGCGATGTCCCCCACCAACCCGGATTGGCTCAATGCCGATGGCAGCATGACCAAGCTCGGCTGCAAGGCCTTCGCGGACTTCGCCGACCGGGTGATGCGGGGCTGATCGGAGCGGCTACTCCGAGGAGCTCACGATCCAGACCTTGCGCAGCGGCTCGGTGATGACCCAGGTGGTCTCATCGTCGGGGTGGAGCACCCCCACGACGCCCGGGGCCAGCTCGATGACGTTGCCGTGCTGGTCGGTGACGGTGCCCCGCCCCTCGATGACCACGAAGATCTCGTCGTCGAAGGAATCGGTCGAGGTGCCGGCCGAGTGCTCCCACACGCCGACCTCGAATCCGGCATCGGACCACACCTCGGCGATCGCCGTCCGCACTCCCGGAGTGAGGGACTTCTCCGCGGGCAGGTCAGCCCACTCAGTCGTGACATCGCGAGCCTGAAAGGAATTGATCATGTCACCACCTTAGGGGCCGTCTATCCTGAAGGCGACCAGGGAGGGACATGCCCGAGATCACCCGGCCTGACGAGCCCATCGACGACGTCTTCGCCTTCTGCAACCGCGTCGCGTGGCAGGCGGGCGGCCCCGTGCTGATGTACGACAGTGACTGGGGGGTGGTCGCCTATTCGACCTTGAACCAGGCGATCGACGAGGTGCGTCGATCCATCATCCTGCGTCGCGTCATCCCCACAGACCCGGGCGTTACCGCCTTCCGCCAATTCTCCGAGGATCACTTCGCCGCCGGGACGCCCTCCTTTGACATCCCCGATTCGCCGGGTGTCCAGACGCGGCGCGTCGTGGCGACCATTAGCCTCCTCGGCGTCCACGTGGGGTCGCTGTGGATCGCCGAGTCTGCGGGCCCGCTGCACCCCGATGCACTCGACATCGCCGAGCACGCCGCGAAGCAGGCCAGCTTCTACTTCCAGCTCCGCGATGACCAGCGCCGACGTGAAGCCGATCGCTTCGCGAGCATGCTCCTCGAAGGCACTCAGGACGAGACCCTGCTCGCGCAGTACCTCGGCATCCCCGCCGCAAGCCGGGTCCGCGTCGTCGCCGTGTGGCACGGCGATGGCGATCTGCGTGACCAAGCGCGCGAGGTGGCGCGCGTGCTCGCCGAGCGGCAGCCAGTGGAGCACCTGCTCCTGGAGGCCGAGGACCGGATCTACCTCGCCTTCTACGACGGCGGCGGCTCCGCAGAGGACCTCACTCCCGCGGTGCGCGCATTCGCCCGCGAGATGGGCGCGACAGATGGTCGACTCCTGGTGGGTGCCGGCCGCACGACCACGCGACTGCGCCACGCACCCACCTCGAAGGCGGATGCCGACCGTGTCATCTCCTACTTGAGTCGCACGCCGGGTGAACGCATCGGGAGCGTCAACACTCTCCGCACCCAGATCGCCCTCATGAGATTGGTGGAGATCCTCGGGGGGCAATTCGAGCCGCTGCCCGATCCGCTCCGCGCGCTCACCCCGCTCGAGCCGGCCGACCGCGACGAGGCGCTGCGCACCCTGGACGCCTACTTCCGCCACCCGGGCAACATCTCGCAGGCTGCACGCGAGATGCACGTGCACCCCAACACCTTCCGCTACCGCCTCGCCAAAGTGTCCGATCTGCTTGGGGTGGACCTCGACGATCGCGATGTACGCCTGCTGCTCGAGATCGAGTTGCTGCGCCAGCGCTACGGCGCCTGACGCCTGCCTGCGCGGATCGCCACGGGTCGGATAGCCACGGGGCGACTGCGGCCTCCGGGCATGAGTGCGGCCCCTCGCCGGTTCGGGGGGGATCCTGCGAAGGGCCGCGTAGCTACAGTAACCCGCAGGGCACGACTAACCCCATCGTCGAATCGGAGAAGATTCCGGGTTTGACCTGTGCACAGTGACCAATGTCGGGACAGGCTCGAATCGGTCATCTCGCTCATGCTCGGTCACTTCCTCGAAGCACGCCAGCCCTGCCCTCCCGTGCGCGCCAAGCGTGCCGCGGTGATCACGAGGAGGACGGCGAAGAGCCACGTGAGGACCTCGAGCGGGAGCACTTGAGCCAGGGTGGCCCCCGCGATGCCGCCGAGGGCACCGCCTGCACCGAGGAGCGTCCCGGCACGCCAGTCCGTGGATCCGTGCGTGCCCTGACGCACCGCTCCCATGAGGGCGATGAGACCCATGACCGCCAGCGAGGTGCCCGCAGCCAGTCGCTGGTCATAGCCGAAGGCCGCCACGAGCAGGGGGACGAGGAGGATCCCCCCGCCGATGCCCAAGAGAGCGGAGAGAACGCCCATGGCGAGCCCACTAGCGACGTAGGCCACGGCAAGGCCAGGGGTCATCGCGAAGGCGTCGGTGCCGGACTCCGGGACCGGAGCGGTCACCAGCCGCAGCGCCGCGACGAGGAGGAGGACGGCGAAGGCGATCTGCAGGACCCACGAGCGGGTCCGGGCGACGATCGCACTCCCGATCACCGCTCCGATGAGGCCGCCGACGAGGATGGGCCCGGCGGCCGCCCAGGCGACCATGCCCGACCACGCATAGGCGACAAGGGCTGCAGTCGCCGCCATCGCCACCATGACCAAGGCGGTCGCCTGGGCACGCTTCTGCTCCCACCCACGCACGAGCACGAGATAGGGCACGAGCACGAGTCCGCCGCCGACACCGAAGAGGCCGGATACGACCCCGGCACCCGCACCCACGCCGACATCGCGCGCACCCGCCGCTGCCATGCCGACCTCCCCGGGCGCCGATCCCTCAGGGCGCCGCGAGAGCCTGCGCCGCCGCCGACGATAGCCTGCCCGCGTGGCGCATCCTGCGGTCGTCGATCACGTGGTCGTGGGCGCGGTCACACTCGATGCGGGCGCGGCGTACATCGAAGACACACTGGGCATCACCCTCACGCAGGGTGGGGCGCATCCGGCCATGGGCACGCACAATCTCATTGCGGGAGTCGGCGACCCCTACCTCGAGGTCATTGCTGTCGACCCGGGCGCGACCGCACCCGATCGGGCCCGGTGGTTCGGGCTCGACTCGCCTCCTGCGACTCCGGGACTCATCGCCTGGGTCGTGCGCGTGACGGCTCCCCCGGTCCTCGAGGAGATCGGAGTGCCACTGCCCCTGCGACGCGGCGAGCTCGCGTGGCAGATCACGGTCCGCGACGACGGCGAGGTGCCCTTCGACGGAGTCGGGCCCCTGCTCATCGCGTGGGACTCGGCGCCACCCACGCCCGAGCCCAGCGCGGCGCGACTTGTCTCCCTCATCGCGATCCATCCGGAGCCAGAGGTGCTCCGGGCATTCCTGGACGCCATCGACCTCGCTGCCCCCGTGAGCGTCCAGGCCGGGGATGAGCCGCGACTGCTCGCAGCCTTCGACTCTCCGCGTGGTCCGCAGATCCTCTCCACCGACCACCAGGGCATCGACGTGATCACAGAGCGACAGGCCGCCATGGACCTCTTCCACGGCACCTGGCGGTATCTCGATCGGCAGGAGCGCACGGCCGCGCACGATGCCGCGATGATCGCGTGCGCCGAGGCGAGCCTGTGGCACTGGCGTCGCGTGGGCGC
>CAZLNF010000061.1:0-9789 GCA_964560885.1 uncultured Actinomyces sp.
GCGGGCCCGGCGACCGATGACGAGGCCGTCGACATGATCGTGCTCGGCGCAGTGCGCGAATTCGGCGGCAGCGTCTCCGCGGAGCACGGCATCGGGCGCGCCAAGGCACACTTCCTCGAGTTCTCACGGTCGCCGGCGGAGATCGCCACCATGCGCAGCATCAAGTCGGCGCTGGATCCCCGGGGGATCATGAATCCTGGCGTCCTGCTCGAAGATAGGGTCGGCGCGTGACTGAGGAGATCCCCGTCGTCGGCCTGCGCGAACCCTGCCCCTGCGGCTCCGGCAAGAGATACAAGGCCTGCCACGGCAAGGCGCGCAACCGCGAGGCTGTCGCGCACGTGTCGCGCCCGTTCGAGGGGCTCACGAGCGAGTGCGACTGGGTCGCCTTCCGCGAGATCGTGCCAGCGGCGACCGCCCCCCTCACCCTCCGCGAGGGCTCTGACCGCCGGGTCATCCTCACGACGGTCCTGCCTCTCGCCTGGCCAGCCCTGGTGCGCGACAACGGCGACATCTACCTCGCCCTGCAGGTGACCACCGGCTCCGGCGATCCGAGCCGCGATGCAGCGGATGCGCTGCTGCGTGCGCTCGAGAGCGAGCCGGGCACCCCGATTCCGCCGGTGGGCCTGCCCGGCCCCGGCCCGCGCCTGCAGGACCTCATCGCCGACGGCCCCCTCGAGGTCACGATCCACGAGGACTTCGACTACTGGATGGCCGACGAGGCGAGTGTCGACGCACCCGGAGTCCGCGACTCCCTCGAGCGGGCCAACAGCAAGGTGATGCCGACCGTGCGCCTGACATCGGTCGATTCGGCGTACTGGGTGCAGATGGGCGACAAGGTCTTCCTGCGCTGGGTCCGACCGGAGCCCGAGGAGAAGCTGCTGGATGCGCTTGCTCGGCTGCATGCTGCAGGAGGAAGTGCCCTTGTGGGCGTGCCCTCGCGCTTCGTCGGGTCGTTCCGCGCTGACGGACTGCTCGTGCCCGTGTGGGAGCTCACCGAGGGCACCAGCGCCGCAGACGCCGAGGTGGCCGCGGCCGACTTCGGTGAGCGCCTGGCCGCTGCACTAGCGGTGGATGCTCCGCTCACCTCGGAGGAGCGCCGCGCCCGCGCCGGACTGCAGAACCGCCAGATCACCCTGCGCTAGCAGGTCGCTACGCCTGGATGAACTCCACGAGCGTCCAGGCAGCGAGTGCCGCGAGGACCCCTGCCGACACGAGTCGTATCCGCCACAGCGCGACGCGCTTCTGAAGCCATCCCCCGAGTAGCACGGCGATTCCCGCGACGATGATGAGCGCGAGCCAGGCGCCGATGAAGACGGAGATCGGCTCGCCCGTGCGCGCCGCCAGCCCCGCGGTGAGTAGCTGCGAGAGGTCGCCCCACTCGGCGGTGAAGAGCACGATGAAGCTCGTGATCGCGATGCGCAGGGTCGAGGTCGATGTGCCTGCGTGACGTGCCGCGGACTCCTCGAATTCCTCAGCCTCATGGTCCTCTTCCGCCATCTCGGCACTGCGTGCCTTGAGCCCGGACACGAGCATGAGCACCGCGCCCGCGGCGAAGAGGAGGAAGGTGATGCCGAGGACAAGGCGCTGGGGAAGCAGGGCGAGCAGCCCTCCCGCCGCGACCGCGATGGCCGACTGGACGGCGAAGGCGACCGCGACGCCGATCCACACGGCAAGTCGTCGATACCGCGTGGAGAGGACGAGAGTGGCAATGAAGGTCTTGTCGGGCAGCTCGGCCGGGAAGATGAGGATGAAGGCGAGGCCGACGGTCGCGAGGTCGAGAATCATGACTCCGGCAGTTTCGCCGCCAGAGTCGGCCAGATCACCGGCGTCTCCGGCTTGCGCGGCCCGGACCAGGGTGCCGGCGGGAGGTAGAAGCGCTGCGCGAGGTGGTACGCCGCAGACTCGTAACGGCCGCGAATGCGTCGGAAGATCTCGAATGCCTCGTCCCGGTCGCGATTGATCGTGACGCCCGCGGAGACCATGTAGTCGAGCGCGTCGTTGAACTCCTCACGACTCAGGGTGGAGTCCCGGGTTCCATAGGCGAGGGCGACGTTGTCGGGAGGTGTGAGCTGCGCGCGGATGCTGTCGAGGGTGGCCGCCTCGGTGACCGCTTGCATCTCCTTGGGCATGTAGGTGTCCGCAATCCCCGGTCCTCGAGGACTCGCGGCATCGCGTTCCGATACGCCGAAGACTTTGAGGATGCTCTCCAGCTGCCGCTTCCTGGAGCGGAAGACGATGTGCCCGTCAAGGCTTATCTCCGCGGCGTCGATGGAGAGAATCGCCTGAGCGCCCTGCTGGATTAGCGTGACGGTGCGGGGATCAGGCGCGTCCTTTTGTATCGCGTTATGAATGGCTGCGGCATCTAGGGCGGCGACCAAGGCAATGAGCCAGTTTCGCGTCGCCACCGCAGAGCGGAAGCGATTCAGGGACGGGTAGAGCGTCTGGGTGAGCCGCACCTGAGCCACCCAGGGGGTCCACTGCGCGAAGATCTCGGGCAGGTCTGTGTCGCCCTCCAGCATGTGGACGCGTGCAAGGAACTCAGGCCCCCACTCGGGAGCGCCGCAAAGGCCCGTATCGAGAAGAACTTGGCTTTCCCGCGCGAGGTAGGCCTGGTAGAGGGTCGGCAGGAAGCCGATGAGCAGTGCGATCACCGCGGGACCGGTCATGGCGGCGAAGAAATCGAGGATGGTGACCGTCTCGCCGGGAGTGCCGACGAGTCCGAGCGTGAGGAGGCCGGAGCCAGCCTGGAGGAAGGCGTCGATGAGGCGCACGTTGGTCACGGCGAAGATCATGAACGCGTAGGCGCACAGGAAGCAGATGAGCCAGACCACGAGCGCCGCGATGATGCCGACAGGTCCGCTCCACGCAAGGACACGATCGCGAGCGCGATAGGTGCGCATGAGCCTTGCGAGACCCGTGAAGAAGGCGTCAGTCGTCCGGATGACCACGGCGAAGAGCCAGGAGACGGACATGCGCGGGATGACCATGGTGCGCACGATGCTCATCCCCGCCGTGACCAGCAGGAGGGCTCCGATCGCGAAGGCCACGACACGCGCCACGGGATCCCAGGTCCCGAGACCGGCCTCCAGCGCCCACGTCACGCCCCGAGAGTAGTGGCGCTGAGGGCCGATGGGCCCCCACTAGGCTGCTCAGGTGACCTGGGATGCGCAGACGGGCGTCATCGTCGTCGGTGTCATCGCCCTCGTGGCCCTGGTGATCGCCGTCCTCCTCGCCTTCCGGACGAACCGCATGAAGACCCAGTACGCCGTCCTCTCCGCGGCGGATGGCCGCGCCTCCTTCGTCGAGGTGGTCGCGCGCAAGGCCGAGGAGGTCGAGGGGCTGCGGGACGACGTAGCCGTCCTGGCGGACGAACTTCGCTCGACCCAGCGCGAACTCCAGATGGCCGTCCGTCACGTCGGAGTGGTCCGCTACGACGCGTTCGGCGACATGGGCGGTCGCATGTCCTTCAGCGCGGCCCTCATCGACGACCATGGCAACGGCTTCGTCCTCACCTCGGTGCATGCCCGCAGCGAGTCGCGCAGCTACATCAAGCAACTCCGCGGTGGCATGGCCGAGGTGACACTCTCGCCCGAGGAGTCAGCCGCGGTGGCCGATGCCGTCGCGAGCATCCCGCAGGGTCGCCTGGACTGACGGACTCCTAGCTCGGAATCTTGACGCGACCCATCCCCGTGAAG
Organism: uncultured Actinomyces sp.; assembly: GCA_964560885.1. Taxonomy (GTDB): domain Bacteria; phylum Actinomycetota; class Actinomycetes; order S36-B12; family S36-B12; genus Mxb001. The sequence goes on from CAZLNF010000061.1 coordinate 3,696, forward strand.
TGGGTGTTGGTCCACGGGGTGCCCTTGACGACGCCCTTGACCACACCGATGCCGTAGTCCGAGGCGTGCACGACCTTGCCGTCTCCGATGTAGATCGCCACGTGGCGAGCGCCGTTCTCGAAGTAGAACGCCAGATCGCCGGGGCGAGCCTCCTTGAGGGAGATGCGCTCGGTCTCGTCGTACTGCGCCCTGCTGTAGTGGGTGAGCTTCACTCCGGCGGCGCGCCAGGAGTAGATGACCAGACCGGAGCAGTCGAAGACATCGGGGCCTTCGCCACCGGATCCGTAGGCATCGCCCACCTGAGCCAGGGCCCGCTCGACGACCTGCTCGCGGATCCGGTCGCCCGCGGCGAGCGAATCACGCTCGCGCTGGGCCTTCTTGCGGTAGTCGGAGGCAGCCTTGCGGCTGGCTTCCTCGTGGGCGCTGCCGCGGGCCGACTCCTCTGCCACGACGGGTGCGGCGTGGGCCGCGGGTGCGGCGACAGCCACGGCCGAGGCCATGAGGAGCGGGGCGAGCAGGACGGTGGTCAGGCGGGTGGTGCGGCGAATCGTGCGGCGCATGCGCTCCCTCTTCCGTCCGCCTCCCAGGTGAGCTGTCGGGCTCGGGCTGAAGAGCGCCCTACCCGCGTGCCGGAGCACACGGGATTCGCCCCAGGAGGGCCATGCCCTCCCGGCCGCGACCGGCTGTCGCGTCCGTCTCGTCAGGGTCAGGCCCTGACGTGGGTCCCCGGTACGACGCCCCTCGGATCCGGGTCTGATGCCCTAGGAGGCGGCTGGGCCGTCTCCGTCGGGCTGCCCCGGTCGAGGCTTGCCGATTCGGCGGGCCGCTCGCCGGAGGCGGGTGCCTCCTTCTGCCGAGCGACTTTGTGACCCTGCCATGACCGGTCGGGGGCGGGTCAAACTCGTGTCCGGATAACGGAACGGTAACGGCGCGTCACACAGGAAACTCCTGTATCGCCTCAGGGGAGTGGACGGCGGAAAAGCACGATCACTCGTTCGGGCCTCATCCCGGCCCGCTCGTAGAGGGCGGTGGCCCCGGTCGTGTTGTCGCTGTCGACCGAGAGGGTCATAGCGGTGCGGCCCTCCTCGGCGGCTCGGGCAAAGGCGGTCTGGAGGAGCCACGAGGCGATCCCGCGCCCGCGCGCCTCAGGGATCACGCCAAGGATGCGCACGTGCCCGGCGCCTCGATCCGCCCGGGAATCGTCGAGCATGCACAGCCCGACGGGCTCGTCGTCGAGCCAGGCGATCCACCACTGGTCCGGGCGAGCATCACGTCGATCGCTGAACCACAGGATCCACTCGTCGAAGGGATGCGGCACGAAGCCGAAGTGCTCGGCGAAGGCAACCTCGTCGATGCGATGCAGCAGTCGCCGATCATCCTCTGACTCGGCGATGGTGATGCGCACTCCTGTCGGGGCTGTGGGCTCTGGTGCGTGCGCAGGATCAAGGTCGATGAGCATGTGCCAGAAGCGGCGGATCTCGGAGAAGCCCGCCTGCTCCAGGATGTCGATGTACACCTCGTCCTGGGCGAAGGCGCCCGCCTCGAGGCGCCAACCCGGTCCCTCATGCAGGCGCGAGGCCGCTGCGACGCCCATCGACACGAGGCTCGGCAAAAGGGCCGTGCCATGGGCGGGGACGGCGTAGGAGTCGGCGAAGACGGTCTTCGCGGGCGGGTCCTTCTCGATGATGAGCAGGCCCACAGCCTCACCCGATGGAGCGAAGACGAGCCGGTGCTCCGCCAGCATGGCGTCGGGATTCGTCAGGTCCGAGCGCACCGACTCGCGTGTGCAGTCGGCTACCTCGATGACCCCTCGGTCCGCTGCTGCGACCACGGCGTAGGCGAGATCGACATCGGGCCCATCGACGTAACCGTCGACCTCGTGGAGATCGAGTGGGCGCGCGGAGTAGCCGGGAGGAAGCACCCGGCGAGTCTAGGTGCGTCAGGCGGTGGGCAGTGCGGCAATGCGGCGCACGAGGTACGGCGAGAACCACCCGGTGTACCTCGCCTGAATCGCGGGGTCGCGCCAGTCCGAGCCACTCACGACCTCGCGGCACGTGGGCACGCCGCAGAGGCAGCGGAACTCGTCGTAGTCACTGGCGTCGCACATGGCGTAGTCGAAGCTGAGCTCCTCGCCCGGCTCGATGTCGCGCATCGCCACCAGCAACTGCGAGCCGGCCAGGCCGCAGTTGGGCTCGCAGGAGTGGTTGAGCATGTCGCCCGGCTCCGGAGTGTCGCCGGAGACGAGGAAGAGATCGGTGTCGATCTGGATGGACCGATGCTGGCGATCCACGGACAGGTTCGCGAGGCGAGTGCTGTCGACTACCCAACCGCCAAATCCGGCGACGGTCTCGCCCTTGCTGATGCGCTCGGTGGCGTAGGAACCCCAGCCCTTGTCACCCGCCGGCCGAGCCTCGGCCTTGGGAGTCAGCCAGTTGTAGTCCAACGAAACCTCCTCGGATCCAGCGCTCGTCGGCGCGGACGGGAAGTCTGACACGTGAAGTCGATGAAGTGAAATCGCTGCTACTGGCTGAACGTTCAGTCGGGACGTCGCGCTGTCGCTGCTGAGAGGGGCAGCCGAGTCGGCCTCCCGACCGCTACCTCTAGCCTTGTCCCGTGATCGATCCTCGTCTCCTCCGGGAATCCCCCGACGACCTGCGCGAGTCGCAGCGCCGTCGCGGTGAGGATGTCGCCCTGGTCGACCTGCTCGCCGAGCTCGACGTCGAGCGCCGGGCCAAGCAGACGGCGTACGACGATCTCCGTGCCGAGCAGAAGCAACTCTCCAAGCGCATCGGGCCCCTGCAGGGTGCGGTGAAGAAGGGGGATGCGTCCGCGCAGGCCGAACTCGATGCCCTCATGGCGCAGGCAGGCGATCTCGCCGACCGAGTGAAGGCCGCCGATGCCGCCGCAGGAGACGCGACCCGCGCCCTCGATGCGGCCTGGCTCGAGCTCTCCAACGTCGTCGACATGCGCGCGCCTGTCGGGGGCGAGGCGGACTTCACCGTCCTTGAGGTCGTGGGGACTCCGCGCGACTTCGCCTCGGAGGGTTTTGCGCCGCGTGATCACCTCGAACTCGGCGAGATGCTGGGTGCGATCGACGTCGAACGCGCGGCCAAGGTCTCGGGCTCGCGCTTCTACTACCTCATGGGACCGGGTGCTCTGCTGGAGATCGCGCTGCTCAACCTGGCGATGGCGCAGGCGACCCGCAACGGCTTCATCCCTGTCATCCCGCCGGTGCTCGTCGCACCCCGGGCGATGGAGGGCACGGGATTCCTCGGCCAGGCGGCGGAGAACGTCTATCGGATCGAGTCGGACGACATGTACCTCGTGGGCACGGCCGAGGTCCCCCTGGCCGGCCTGCACAGCGATGAGATCCTCCCGGCGAGTGCCCTCCCGCTGCGCTATGCCGGCTGGTCCTCGTGCTTCCGCCGCGAGGCTGGCTCCTACGGCAAGGACACCCGAGGCATCATCCGGGTGCACCAGTTCGACAAGGTGGAGATGTTCGTCTTCTGCGATCCCGCCGACGCCGAGGCCGAGCACGAGCGCATCCTCGGCTGGGAGCGCGATTTCATGGACGCGCTCGAGATCCCCTACCGGGTCATCGACGTCGCCACCGGAGACTTGGGCTCGAGTGCAGCGCGCAAATTCGACATCGAGGCCTGGATTCCCACGCAGGGCGCCTATCGCGAGGTCACCTCGACCTCCAACACCACGCAGTTCCAGGCGCGGCGTCTTGGCATTCGGATGCGTTCGGGTGACGAAGTGCAGCCCGTAGCCACGCTCAACGGCACCCTGTGTGCGATGCCGCGCATCATCGTGGCGATCCTGGAGAACCACCAGCAGGCGGACGGATCCGTCGTCGTACCTGAAGCGCTGCGCCCCTACCTCGGACGAGACGTCCTCGAGTTGCCATGATCGAGGCGTCGCGTGTGCGCGGCGTCGCAGCCCTCATCGCGGGTGCTGTCCTTCTGGCTGCGTGCACGAGCGGCTCCGACGGCGGGGAAACGAGCTCCGCGCCTGCGCCAACCGGGCCTGTGCCGACCGGGACGGCGTCGAGTGCCTCTCCCGCCCCCAGCCCGTCCGCGACGTCGACCCCCGTGCCGCCAGCACCTCCTCTGGCACCGGGCAAGGCGCGCGGGCGGCTGCTCATCGTGCAGACGGCGGAGGATGCTGCACTGGTGTCGGGCGGCCAGCCGATTCGACTGACGCTGGCGCGCACAGGCAACGTGGCCTCGTGGTTCACCGCACCGCCGCAGAAGCTCGCGGGGACGATGTCGACCGAGCAGGCTCTGCTGAGCCTGGGCTGGCGCCCGGCGGATGACGGCACCACCGCCACGCTGCCCAATCCGAGGCCCAACGGCCTCCTCGTCTTCGCGGGAGGGACGCTCCCCTTCACCGTGCAGGGCGCCAATGTGCGGGCCGACGGCACCCTGGTGCTCGACATCCGGCCCATCGGCGCGATGCCCGAGACCGTGGAGTCCTACGGACCGGTCTCGCTCACCCTTGACGGTGCTCCGGGCGTCCTGGATCTCGAGGCCGCCCTCGGCGAGATCGCGGTGCGGATCATCGTCACCGGCGACCGCAACGACCAGGCGGTGGTGCAGGTGGTCGATGCGGCGGGCGAAGTGGTCGAGTCCACCTTCGTCTCACCTGAGCGGACCACGGTCGACACCTGGCTTGCTGTGACCTCGGGCACGACGACGTGGAGTGATCCCGTGGTGACCTTCACTCCCCCGCAGCGGAGCAAGCCTGGAACGGTCCGAGTCTCGGGCACGCTCACGGTCGACGGCGTGGCCACCGACCTCGATCGTGTCGTAGCTCGCTGGAGCATCCCCCTCGGCTGACCCCACACGCGCTGAGTGGCGGGCTATGCCAGCCGCGACGGCGCGTCGCGCGGCACAACCCGCCACTCAACGAACGTGCGTCTAGGCGGGGACCGTCGGGAGGTTGTTGAGCGCCGGAGCGAAGCGCTCGTCGGAGAGCGTCTCGTCGACCATGGATCCCGCGAGGTAGGACTCGTACGCCGCGAGATCGAAGTGTCCGTGGCCGCAGAGGGCGGTGAGGATCACCGTCTCCTCACCCGTCTCCTTGGCCTGCTCCGCAAGGCGGATCGCCTGGGCGATCGCGTGAGTCGGCTCGGGCGCGGGCACGATGCCCTCCGACCGCGCGAACTTCACAGCACCGGAGAAGCATTCCGTCTGCGGGATCGCGACGGCATCCATCAGACCCAGCTCGTAGACGTGCGAGATGAGCGGCGCCATGCCGTGGTAGCGCAAGCCACCGGCGTGGATGGGGTCGGGGATGAAGTCGTGACCCAGCGTGTGCATCTTCATGAGCGGGGTCATTCCCGCGGTGTCGCCGAAGTCGTAGGCGTACACGCCGCGCGTCAAGGATGGGCACGACGCGGGCTCGACCGCAGTGATCTGCGGGTTGATCTTGCCCGCGAGCTTCTCGCGCAGGAAGGGGAAGGACAGGCCCGCGAAGTTGGAGCCACCTCCTGTGCAGCCGACGATGTGTGTCGGCGTATCCCCGGCCATCTGGAGCTGCAGCAGCGCCTCTTCGCCGATGACCGTCTGGTGCAGCAGCACGTGGTTGAGCACCGAGCCGAGCGCGTATCGCGTGTCGGCGTTCGTCGCGGCAACCTCGACGGCCTCGGAGATCGCGATGCCGAGCGAGCCGGACCAGTTGTTGGGGTCCTTCGCCAGCTCACGCCCGATCGCGGTGACGTCCGAGGGCGAGCGATGGATCGTCGCGCCAAAGGTCTCGATCATGAGCCGGCGATAGGGCTTCGCGTCGTACGACGCACCGACCTGCCATACCTCGCACTCGAGGTCGTAGAGAGCACATGCGAAGGCGAGCGCCGTGCCCCACTGGCCGGCTCCGGTCTCCGTGGTGAGCTTCTTGGTGCCTTCCTTCTTGTTGTAGTACGCCTGGGGCACCGAGGTATTGGGCTTGTGCGAGCCGGCGGGTGAGACGCCCTCGTACTTGTAGTAGATGCGCGCGGGAGTGCCGAGCAGCTTCTCGAGGCGGTGCGCGCGGAAGAGGGGCGACGGGCGCCACTGGCGGTAGACATCGAGTACGCCGCCGGGAATCTCGA
>CAZLNF010000062.1:0-9774 GCA_964560885.1 uncultured Actinomyces sp.
AGCGTGGAAGCAGGCCCGCACGTCCTGGGAATCGTGCTCGCGGGAGGCGCGGGCAAGCGCCTCATGCCGCTCACGGCCGACCGCGCCAAGCCTGCTGTGCCCTTCGGTGGCAGTTACCGGCTCATCGACTTCGCGCTGTCAAATCTGATCAACTCGGGCCTGCGGCGGGTCGCGGTGCTCACCCAGTACAAGTCCCACTCCCTGGACCGTCACATCACCACGACCTGGCGACTGTCGCCGCTGCTCGGCGATTACGTCACCGCGGTCCCCGCGCAGCAGCGCCTGGGTCCGCGGTGGTTCACCGGAAGTGCCGACGCGATCTTCCAGAGCCTCAACCTCATCAACGATGAGCGGCCCGACTACGTCGCGGTCTTCGGAGCCGATCACGTCTATCGCATGGATCCCATGCAGATGGTGCAGGCGCACATCGACTCCGGGGCTGCGGTCACGGTGGCGGGCATTCGCCAGCCCCGGTCGCTCGCCCACCAATTCGGTGTCATCGACACCGCGGAGGATGGGGTGCGCATCCGCCGCTTCCTCGAGAAGCCCGCCGACCCTCCCGGGATCCCGGGCGCCGAAGACGAGTCCTACGTCTCCATGGGCAACTACATCTTCACCACGGACGCGCTCATCGACGTTCTCCGTGCCGATGCGGCCGACGAGGGCTCGGTGCACGACATGGGCGGCAACATCATCCCCATGCTTGTCGACCAGGGCCGGGCGTGCGTCTACGACTTCGCTCTCAATGTGGTGCCGGGAGCCACGGATCGTGATCGCGGCTACTGGCGCGATGTCGGGACCCTCGACGCCTACCACGACGCCCACATGGACCTCGTGTCCGTGCATCCGATCTTCAACCTCTACAACCGACGCTGGCCCATCCTCACGAACCACCTCACCCTGCCGCCCGCGAAGTTCGTGGAGGGTGGCAATGCGCACGAGTCCATGGTGGGCACCGGCTCGATCATCTCCGGTGCGCATGTGCGGGGCTCGGTCGTCGCCTTCGACGTCCAGGTGCAGGCAGGCGCTTACATCGAGGGCTCGGTGATCCTGCCGGGCGTGCGGATCGGGCGCAACGCCGTGATCCGCCATGCCATCCTGGACAAGAACGTCGTCGTCCCCGATGGCGCCCAGATCGGTGTCGACATCGAGCGCGACCGCGAGCTCTACACCGTGAGCGAGGGCGGCATCGTCGTACTCGGCAAGGGCGTTACGGCGGCCGTCTGATGCCCGGTGATGCCATGCCGCGTGCTGTCGTTACCGGCGCGGGCCGCGGCCTCGGTGCCGCGATCGTGGCGCGCCTGCGAGCGGATGGCTACGACGTCACCGCCACGGATATCTCGGGTGGCGACGTGCATCTCGACGTCCGCGATGCCGATTCCTGTCGCGCACTCGCGCGCGCGGTGCGGCCGGATGTGTGGATCAACAACGCCGGTGTCCTCGGCGCGGGTGATGCGGCTAGCCAGTCAGACGACATGATCGAGTCCGTCGTCGCCGTCAATCTCCTCGGAGTCATGCACGGCACACGGGCAGCCGTCGAGGTCATGCGTGAAGCCGACGGCGGCCGCGGCCGCGGTCACATCATCAACGTCGGGTCGCTCGCCTCGTGGGTGCCGGTGCCCGGGGAGTGCGTCTACGCCGCGACCAAGGCGGGCGTCCTCTCCTTCACCCTCGGCCTCGAAGGCGAACTCCGGGCCCAGGGGGTGACGGGCATCCGTTTCACCGTGATGTGCCCCGACGGCATGCTCACGCCGATGATCACCGACGTGATCGACGATCCCGCGGTGGCCATGACCTTCACCGGCCTGCGCCCCGTGACCGTCGAGGAGGTCGCGGCGGCCACCGCACGTGCCCTGCGCAAGCCTCGCCGGGTGGTGAGCGTGCCCCACTGGCGCGGGGCTCAGGTGCGTGTCATCGGGATGGTGCCCGATGTGGTGCTGCGGGCGGCACCGGTCTTCAGGCGTCTGGGTCTGCGTCAGCAATCTCGTATGCGTCGTCGTCTGACCACGACGCCGAAGTGATCCACTCCCGCAACTCATCTGGCGAGAGCTCATCGGGCGCGTAGAGCAGCGCGTGGTCCCGAGCCTCCTCGCGCGCAGCGGCCTCGGTGAGGCGAGCGGTGCCGATCCAGCCGCATGTGCACGTGGGCAGCATGAAGCGGGCGTTGCGCGACAGGGTCACCTGATGCGCGGGAGCAGGGGCAATGTCCGGCACAGCGCCACCGTAGGCCGTGCCGGTGACGTCTCCGTGATGCTTGGCTGAATCACGGGTGAACGACCTCGGGCCGTGCTCCTGGGCCGACTGTCGTAGCGTGGTGGCCATGTCGCAGGTAGAGGTCGTCGACACCGGATCCCCCTGGATCGTGTCCCGCTCCATCGTTGTCCACGCCCCCGCCGAGCGGATCTTCGGGATCCTCGCCGATCCCCGCCGCCACCCGGACTTCGACGGCTCGGGCTCCGTGCGCGGTGCCGTCTCCGGCCCTGAGCGGCTCTCGCTGGGGGCGAAGTTCGGCATGGACATGCGGCTCGGAGTGCCCTACCGAGTGAGCAGTCAGGTCAAGGAGTTCGAGGAGGGCCGGCAGATCGCATGGGCTCACATCGGCGGGCACCGCTGGCGCTATGAGCTCGAGCCCCTTGCCGACGGGAGCACGCGCGTGACCGAGACCTTCGATGCGACCACGGCGCGCTCGGCCCGAGCACTGAAGCTCATGGACGCCTACAACCGCAATACGCGGGCCATCGAGGAGACTCTGCCGCGGCTCGCGGCCCTGGCCCAGAGTGAGGGACAGTGACGACGACGACCTACCAGGTGACCGGCATGACCTGCGATCACTGCGTGCGCGCGGTGACGACCGAGTTGATCATGCTTCCCGGAGTGCGCAGTGTCGACATCGACCTCGGCGAGGGAGCGGTGACCGTGACGAGCGACGACCCTCTGGACCTCGAGGAGGTCCGGGAGGCGATCGACGAGGCGGGCTACGCCCTCGAGGGCTAGGTCAGCCGAAGCGGCCGGAGATGTAGTCCTCGGTGCGCGGATCATTCGGCGCGGTGAAGATCCGGCGCGTGGGGCCGTACTCCACGAGGCGCCCGTGACGGACGCCCTGCGCGTCGACATCGGCGGTGAAGAAGGCGGTGCGCTCCGAGACGCGGGCCGCCTGCTGCATGTTGTGCGTAACGATGACGATCGTGTAGTCCTTCGCGAGTTCCTTCATGAGGTCCTCGATCTTCGCCGTGGCGATGGGATCGAGCGATGCGCAGGGCTCATCCATGAGGATGACCTCTGGCTTGACCGCGATGCACCGGGCGATGACGAGCCGCTGCTGCTGGCCGCCCGACAGTGCGTAGGCGCTCTTCTTGAGATCGTCCTTGACCTCGTCCCAGAGTGCCGCGCGCGTGAGGCACTCCTCGACCAGGTCGTCCATGTTGACCTTCATGCCATTGACCTTGGGGCCGTAGGCGACGTTCTCGTAGATCGACTTGGGGAAGACATTGGGCTTCTGGAAGACCATGCCGATACGGCGACGCACCTCGATGGGATCGACTTCGGGCGCATAGATGTCGAAGCCGTGATAGGCGAGCAGGCCCTCGACACGAGCACCGGGGATGAGGTCGTTCATCCGGTTGAAGCTGCGCAGCAGGGTCGACTTGCCGCACCCGGAGGGGCCGATGAAGGCGGTGATCTCGTTGCGGCCGATCTGCATCGTCACGTCGCGCACGGCCTCGAAGTCGCCGTAGAAGACCCGCACATTGGCGAGGTCGAAGACGATGTTGGAGACAGCCTCGGGGATCTCCGCACCCTCGAGCACGGCGGAGACGTCCATGCGACCGGTGGTGGTCATGTCGCTGGTGGACTGGGGGGCGTCAGGATCGTGGATTTCGCTCATCGTCTCACTCATCATGTCACCAGCGCTTCTGGGTTCGGTTGCGGATCAGGATGGCGACGGCGTTCATCGCCAGGAGGATGACCAGGAGGAGCACGATCGTGGCCGAGGCCAGGATCTGGAACTCCTCACGCGACTCCTTGGTCCAGTTGAAGATCTGGATGGGCAGGGTGGTGTACGCCGAGAAGGGGCCGGTGGGATTGAAGGAAATGAAGGTCACGGCCCCCAGCAGGAGGAGGGGTGCCGCCTCGCCGATGGCCCGGGAGAGCGCCAGGATCGTGCCCGTGGCCATGCCCGGGACCGCGGCGGGCATGGTCTGCCGCCAGGTGGTCTGCCACAGGGTCGCGCCGAGGGCGAGGGAGCCATGGCGGATGTTCTGCGGCACCGCACGGAGGGCTTCGCGCGTGGACACGATGATGACCGGCAGGACGAGGAGCGCCAGGGTCAAGCCCGCCGTGATCACGCTTTGGCCCAGGGACAGGGCTCTGGCGAAGATCGCCAGGCCGAGGATGCCGTAGACGATCGAGGGCACGGCGGCGAGATTCTGGATATTGACCTCGACGAAGCGCGTGAAGCGGCTCGCCGGATTGGCGTACTCCTCCATGTAGACCGCGCCGAGGAATCCGATGGGCAGGGCGAAGAGCGCGGTGAAGGCGATCACCCAGAGCGTGCCGGTGATCGCGGACTGGGCGCCTGCCTGCTCGGGGCGGCGCAGCGACGGCATGTTCTCCCACAGCGTGGGAGTGAGGCGCGGCCACCCCTTGATGGTGACGTAGGTGAGCAGCACGATGAGGAAGATGATGCCCACGGCGAGGCAGAGGAAGAGGATCCAGCGGAACGTCTTGTCGACGAAGGGCTGGCCCTTACCTTCGAGATCGACAGGTGAGACGTCAGGCGCGGGAGCGAGGGTCGCGGTCACTGGTAGGCCTGCCGATACTTGCGGACCAGTCCGATGCTGATCATGTTCATGAAGAACGTGATGACGAAGAGGAGCAGCCCGACGGCGAAGATCGACTTGTACTCGATGCTGCCGGTGGCCACATCGCCCGCACCAGCGGCCGCGATGTAGGACGTCATGGTCTGCATACCCTCGAGCGGATTGAGAGTCATGTTGGGCTGCAGGCCTGCGGCAACGGTGACAATCATGGTCTCACCGATTGCGCGAGAGATACCAAGGACGAAGGCCGCCACGATGCCGGAGAGGGCGGCGGGGACGATGACGCGCAAGGCCACCTGGCGCTTGGTTGCCCCGAGGGCGTAGGCGCCATCGCGCAGCCCCGCGGGGACTGCCGACATCGCGTCCTCAGAGAGCGAGGCGATGGTGGGGATGATCATGATGCCCATGACGATGCCGGCGGACAGGGCGTTGAAGACCTGGATGCCGGGGAAGATCGGCTTGAGCACGAAGACCGTGATGAACTCCAGTGCGAAGAAGCCGAAGACCACCGTGGGGATGCCCGCGAGCACCTCGAGGGTCGGCTTGAGGATCTTGCGTACGCGAGGCCGCGCGTACTCGGAGAGGTAGATGGCGCTGCCCAGGCCGAGCGGGATGGCGATGAGCACGGCGATGATCGTGATCACCATCGTGCCCATGATGAGCGGAAGAACACCGAACTGCGGGTTGGCGAAGAGCGGCGTCCACGTCGTCGTGAAGAGGAACTCGCTCAGCGCGACCTCGCCGAAGAACTCCAGCGAGGGGATGAGGACCGAGATGACGATGCCGAAGGTGGTGAGGATCGAGACGGCGGCCGCGGCGAAGAGGATGCCGCGGATGATCTTCTCCCCGTAGCGCGGCTTCGTCTGCCGCAGGGGGTTGAGGCCCCCTGCGGCAGACTCGACCAGCGTCGTGCTCATAGAGCAAACCTAGCGATCGCTCGACCGGGCCGCTCAGGAGCCCAGTAGGGCTGCGTAGTCGGACTGGAGCTTGGCCTTCTGCTCCTCGTTGAGCGGGATGAAGAGCGCATCGGCCGCGATCGTGGCGTCATTGGCGACGTAGAAGTCGAAGAACGCCTTGACCTCGGGCTTGGCGAGTGCCTGCTTGGACGGGTAGATGAAGAGCGGGCGCGAGAGCGGCGTGTAGGTGCCGTCCTGGGCCGTCTCCACGCTCGGGGCGACGCAGCCGGCGCCGCTGTCGATCTGCACGGCGGTGAGCTTGTCGGCGTTCTCCTCGAAGTAGGTGAAGCCGAAGTAGCCCAGGCCACCCTGGGATCCACTCACGCCCTGCACGGTGACGTTGTCGTCCTCGGTCGGGGTGTAGTCGGTGCGGCTGGCACCTTCCTCGCCGTTGATGGCATCGGTGAAGTAGTCGAATGTGCCCGAGTCGGTGCCAGCGCCGAAGAGCTGCAGGGGGACATCCGGGAAGTCGGGGCGGACCTGGTTCCAGTTGTTGACGGTCGAGCCGGGTGCCCAGATCGCGCCGAGCTCCTCGACCGTGAGGCAGGTCGCCCAGGTGTTCTCCTTGTTGACGACCACGGTGAGGGCATCAACCGCGACCTGCAGTTGGGTGTACTGGATGCCGGCTGCCTCGCATGCGGCCGCTTCCTCTTCCTTGATCGCGCGGGAGGCGTCGTTGGCATCGGTCTCGCCGCGGCAGAACTTCTCGAAGCCGCCGCCCGTGCCCGATGAGCCGACGGTGACCTGCACGCCCGGATTGGCGGCCATGAAGTCCTCGGCCGCGAGCGCGGTGAGGGGGTAGACGGTCGATGAGCCGTCGATGCGGACCGATCCCGTGAGATTGGGGTCGCCCGAGGCGCTGGAGTCGCTGCTGGAGCCACCGCCGCAGGCGGCGAGCACGAGGGCGCTGGAGATGGCGAGTGCCGCGATTGCGGCCGTGCGGGTGCGAGTCACCCTGGTCCTCCTGTGAGTCGATTGCATGGTCTCGATGACCGGACGACTCGAAACCTAGGAAGTCAGGATGACCCCGGAGCGGGGCCAAGGTGAACTCCAGATGAACGAATCCGGACGGCTGACTGAATGATTGCCTGGTCAGTCCCGTGAGACTGCGTGACGCTCGACGGCCAGGACCGTCGGCTCCTCCGCGTCCGGGGGGAACTGCCGGTGAACGACGAGGAATCCCCCCGGCGGGAGCTTGGGGTCGAGGTCGAAGGTGCCCTTGATGCGCAGCCCCGCAATGGTCTCGACGAGCGCGGGCAGGAGCGGCCTGTGGGTGCACACCACAAGGGGTCTCGGATCCAGGAGGAGCTCCTGCATCCTCCGCGACGCGCGCTTGGGGCGCTCGGCGTAGGACTCCTCGCTCAATTCCGGCTCGAGCCGGACCTCGGCATCGATTGACTTGGCGTAGCGCTTGACCGTTTCGCGACAGCGCAGGGCGTCGGAGGAGTGCACGCGCTCGATGCCGTAGGCGCCCAGCATGGGCACGAGCGCCTTGGCCTGGGACCTGCCCTTGCCCGACAGCGGGCGGTCGACGTCGAACTTGCCCTTGAAGTCGGCGCGCTTGAGCGCCTGCGTGTGGCGCAGCAGGATGAGCGGCGTGCTCACGGGCAGGGCGACGGCCTCGCGCACGAGGTCGGCGTCGCGGGGGTAGGTGAGCCGTGCGGCGGCCTCATCGGCCGGGAGCCACTCGACGGCTTCGACCTCATCGTCGGGTGCGAAGCCCTCATCCGAGCCGACCCGCGCCGCCCAGTAGTCGACCACCTTGGGGGAGCCCAGGGCGACGTACTCCTGACGGGCCAGGGGTGGTCCCAGGACGGGCACGATCCCCGTCTCCTCGTCGCACTCGCGGACAGCCGCGACCACGGGATGCTCGCCCGGCTCGATCTTGCCCTTGGGCAGGGACCAGTCGGCGCGCAGCCCTCGGCGGATGACCGCGATCTCAGGCCCGGCGGCTGCGTCGCGTACGACGACCACGCCAGCGGCCCGCACGACCTCCGAGTCGGTCATGGGGGCAGTCTTCCGTACGAAAGTGAACAGGGGGACAGGAGTGCTGAATCCCCCAGGGAACGGTCGTGAGCCCGGCGAACTTTGGGTAGATCAGGCCCTGCCAGGGCACATTCCACCCAAAGTTCGCCCGGCGGGGCCCTAGTGGATGCCGGCGTGGTGGGCGGAGCGGCGGACCGAGGGCCACAGGTCGAGGAAGGCCACCCGGTCGGCCATCTCGGCCGCCTCCTCGATGGCGAGAAGCCGACCGAGGGCGAAGGCACCCTGGGGGTCTGCGAGGGGCACCCACTCGCGAAGGGTCACCTGGGCGACGTGGGCATCCTGATGGTGGCCGAGCACCTCGGTGACGTCGGCAAGACGCTCGGCCAGGTGGGCCATGTCGTGGCCGAGCACGGGGGCGACGGCGTCGGCGGCATAGCGGGCGCGCTTCGCCGCGATCCGGGCCTCGTGCCACACCGGGCTCGGCGTCTCCAGCTCCAGTTCCTCAGCACGGCGTTCGAGACGGCGGAAGGCCCGGGTCACCAGGCGCGGCAGGGCGTCCTCCGCGGGCTGCGCGGCGCGCTCACTCAGCGGGGGCCGGCGTACGCCCTCGACGAGGTCCTCGAGCAGGGCGGCGTAGCGCTCCGAGTCGACGACGGCCAGGGCTTCTGCTGTCGCCGACAGCATGCGCTCGTCGAGGCGCGCGTCGATCACCGCTTGCGCGTGGGCGGCGTCGTCGTCGGCAAGCTCGCCGGCGTGGTCATCGAGGCGCTCGCGCAACACCTCGGTATCGCGTGCCGCGCCGAGGCCCGAGGCCATCCAGCCGAGCTCGGTGCGCATGCGCCGCGCCCACTCGTCCTGGAGCAGGGGCTCGAAGACCTTGAGGCCGCTGCGCAGGCGACGTGCGCTCACCCGCATCTGGTGCACGGCATCGGGCAGGTCCCGGCGCAAGAGCAGGTCGGCGAGCAGGAGCCGACGACAATGCAGGGCGAGGTAGGCGCTGACGACTTCACCGGCAGGTGCCGAGCGCGGCGGCCAGGCCAAGTCAGGCACGTCGGGGGGCACCGCTGCCCGTTGGCCCAGCGCGGCACCGGCCTTGCTCATGGTGCCGGGCACCGCGCCTGCGGCGAGGAGAGCTTCCCCGACCCGGCCGAGGAGGCTCTCGTCCAGGGGTCGCCCCGGATGCGGCAGTGCCTCGGCCTCGATCTCGCGGAAGCGCTTGACGACGTGGTCGCCCTCGAGGATCGACACGGTGTCGTCCACTACTTCCACGAGGGCAACGCCGTCGGCGTCGATGAGGAGGCGCGGGGTGCGCTCAGTCTGGAGCGCTGCCACCGGAGCCAGGGGCGAGGTGCGCGCGAAGGCCGTGACCAGGCGAGTGAGTTCGGCGGGGACGTCGGGCCCGAGCGGAGCGTGCACTTCATCGCGGACGCCGTGACCCTTGCCCTGCACGGGCAGCTTGAGGTGCCAGCCTTCATCCGGGCCGCCTTCGCGGCGACGCAGGGTGATCCCCCAGCGGAAGAGCCGGAGGTCGGGGGTGTCGTAGTAGACGTTGCGCATCGTGAAGGTCGGGCGCGACTCCACGCGGGAGATGCCCGGCACCGCGGCGAGGTCGGGCAGCGTAAATGCTCCCGTCACGCGGAACTTGAGTTCGATCTCGCGCTGGGTGGTGCTCACACCAGACGACCGCGGGTGCGATGCACCTCGATGAGGGTCTCCTGGAGATCACGGGGCGGACGGCCGTCCGGGCCCGTCGTGCGCCGCCGCCAGGTGCCGTCGGAGCGCAGGTCCCACGCGGCGGTGCCGGGGTCGAAGGCCAGGATGAAGAGCGCATCGATCTCGGCCACCTGGTCGGGGCTCTTCAGGCTCACCAGGGTCTCGACGCGGCGGTCGAGATTGCGGTGCATGAGGTCGGCCGAGCCGATCCACACCTCGGTGTCGCCGTCATTGCAGAACTCGTAGACGCGAGAGTGCTCGAGGAAGCGACCGAGGATGCTGATGACCTCGATGTTGTCGCT
>CAZLNF010000063.1:0-9756 GCA_964560885.1 uncultured Actinomyces sp.
CCGTGAGGTTAGTCACCTGGCTGACGCGTTGCTAGCCAATCGGCCGATTAGGAGCGGCGGCTCGCCATGAGGAGGGCGAGGTAGGCGAGGGCGAAGACCGCCCCCGCGCCCAGGAGTGCCCAGCGCAGAGGGGTCCACTCGCCCGGCAGCGTGATCGTGAGTGCGGTGAGGAGGATCGACGCGACCATCATCACCGCGCCAGCGCCGAGCACGGGATGGTCCCGCGCCCGCCGGACCAACCACATCTGCCCCGCGAGGGCCATGAGGACGACGCCGAGCATGCGCAGGGTCCAGGCCACGGCATCGGATGCCTCCAGCCCAATCCATGCCGCGAAGGAGTCGGGGACGACGAAGAGCAATGCACCTGCGATGAGGAAGAACGTCGAGCCGACGGACAGGATCATGCGGATAAGGCGCGCAGATGCAGCAACACCGCTGATGTCGCGGAGATCGGCCTCCGTCATGAGCCGACAGTAATGCCGTGGCAGCCAGAACCCCTGCTACGCCGTGGGCGCGTCTCCCGCCAGAAGTTGCTGCGGGGCGATGGTGAGCGAGTAGCCGGACTCCCCCGGAGTGAGCACCCAGTACAGATCGAAGCGGTCCTCGGGCCAGGCGTCGGGGACTTCGGTGCCGGGGGCGAGAGGGAAGGCGCGCGTCAGCGTGGGGATGTGCCCGTGGTCCCAGACGATGAGTGTCGGCTGGCCCGCGGAGACCACCTCGGTGACCAGCGCTGTCTCGTCGCCGCGGCCCAGGTGATCGAGCATGTCCAGGTCGAGGCGCTTGGCGATGCCATGTGCCGTCATCCTGGGGCGATCGCTCGCGTGGTGGGGGTCTGTCGCAGTCGCGTAGACCCGTTCCGGCTTGACGATGTCATCGCCGGAGCGCCCGGCGTATGCCATGCGCGCGGCGAGCGCGCCCGCGCGCGACCAGCCGCGCGGGGTCAGGGCGTGACCCGAGGGATGTCCGTGGTGGTCTACGCCGTGCGGGCCTTCGGGCGCGGGCTTCTCTGCGTGGCGCACGATGATGACGACGGGATCGGTCACGGTCACCTCCTGGTGAGCTCAAGCTCGGCGAAGAACGATCGGATCAGGTGATCGACGAGATCCTCTCGCGACACGGTCCGAGGATCCCACGCGAGGACGGTCTCTTCCATGCCGACGAGCCAACCGCGCACCACGAGTCGCGCGAGGGCGCTGCGGCCCGACACGTCGGCGGAACCGCCGATGTCGGGCTCGTCCGTCCACTCGGCCGCGGCTAGCCACTTGGGCACGAGCGAATCGCGGATCTCACCGATGAGGTCGACCACGCGCTGATCTCCGCCGCCTGCGGCACGGACCAGCGCGGTGTAGGAAGCGCGATTGCGCTCGACCAGGCGCACGAAGCCCTCGACCAGCGTGCGCACCCGCTCTTCCGCGGACGCACCCTCGGGCGCAACCACGGGTCGCAAGAGGTGCTCGCCCGCGGATTGCACCACCGCGGCGTAAAAGTCGCCCTTGGTGGGGAAGTAGTGGAAGACGAGGGTCCGGGAGATGCCGGCCTCAGCCGCCACCTCGTCCAGCGCCATCTCATGGATGGGCCGCGACTGCAGCAGCCGCCACCCGATTTCCACGAGCTGTCGGCGCCGCTCGTCAGCGGGCAGGCGCGCAGGCGCGGTGACCGAGCCCGCAGGCCCGGTCACGCGCACCGGCTCAGGAGTAGCGCCCACCCGACTCGGCCAGAGCGACGAGCGAGGCCGGCGGGGTGAAGCGGTCGCCGTACGCCGCCGCGAGCTCACGAGCTCGCGCGACGAATCCGGCGGGTCCGCCGGGGTAGCCGTTGATGTACTGCAGCACGCCACCGGTCCACGGCGGGAAGCCGATGCCGAAGATCGATCCGATGTTGGCCTCGGGCACCGAGCGCAGCACGCCCTCGTCGTAGCACTTCACCGACTCGATTGCCTCGGCGAAGAGCATCCGCTCCTTCATGTCCTCGAAGGGCATGTCGAGGTTGGTGCCGCCGAAGTTGTCCACGAGGCCGTCCCACAGGCCCAGGCGCTTGCCGTCGGCGTACTCGTAGAAGCCCGCACCCGCAGCGCGCCCCCCGCGCTCGAACTCCACGACCATGCGGTCGATGGCGGGGTAGGACGGGTGATCGGGGAAGGACTGCCCCGCAGCCTCCATCGCGACGCGCCCTTCCTCGCGGATGCGGCGACCCAGCGTGAGGCTCACCTCGTCGAAGAGCGCCAGCGGTCCGGTGGGGTAGCCGGACTGCAGTGCGGCCTGCTCGATGGACGGCGCGGGGACGCCCTCGGCGAGCATCGCGACCGCCTCACCCATGAAGGTGCCGATCACGCGGCTGGTGAAGAAGCCACGACTGTCGTTGACGACGATCGGCGTCTTCTTGATCGCTGCAGCGACATCGAGTGCCTTGGCAATCGTCGCGTCGGAGGTCTTCTCGCCGACGACGATCTCCAGGAGCGGCATCTTGTCGACCGGTGAGAAGAAGTGCAGGCCGATGAAGTCCTCGGGGCGCGTGACAGCCTCGGCCAGCCCGGTGATCGGCAGCGTCGAGGTGTTGGAGGCCAGGAGGGCGTCGGCGGCGAGGATCGGCTCGATGCGACCGAAGGTCTCGTGCTTGAGCTCCTGGTTCTCGAAGACCGCCTCGATGACGAAATCCGCACCCTTGGCGAGGTCGAGGGAATCGCTCGGTGTGATGCGAGCGAGCACCTCGTCACGCGCGGCCTCAGTCATCTTGCCGCGCGAGACTGCCTTGTCCAGGATTCCCTGCGAGTAGGCCTTGCCCTTCTCAGCGGCCTCCATCGTCGTGTCCACGAGGACGACCTCGATGCCGTTGCGGGCACAGACGTAGGCGATGCCGGCGCCCATCATCCCGGCGCCCATGATGAGGCCCTTGGTCGGCTTGTACTGCGGGTAGCCCTCGGGGCGAGCGCCGCCCTTGGTGATGTGCTGCAGGTCGAAGAAGAACGCCTGCGTCATGTTCTTGGCGACCTGACCGGTGGCCAGGCTTGCGAAGTAGCGGGCCTCGATCTTCTCCGCGTTGGCGAAGTCGACCTGGGCGCCTTCGACCGAGGCGGCCATGATCGCAAGCGGTGCGGGCATCGGCGCACCCTTGACCTGCTTGCGCAGGTTGGCGGGGAAGGCCGGCAGCATCATCGCGAGCTTGGGATTGGACGGCGTGCCCCCGGGCATCTTGTAGCCGGGCGCGTCCCAGGGCTGCACGGCGTCGGGATGGGCCAGCACCCAGGCCTTCGCGGACGCGAGCATCTCCTCGGGTGTCGCGACGACCTCGTCGACAAGGCCGACCTCCTTGGCTGCCTGCGGCTTGCGACGCTGGCCCTGGAGGAGCACCTCCATGAGCGCCTTCTGCAGGCCGAACATGCGCGTGGTGCGCACGACGCCCCCGGCACCGGGCAGCAGGCCGAGGGAGACCTCGGGCAGGCCGATCTCGCTGCCCTTGGCGTCGAGTGCGACGCGGTAGTGACAGGCCAGTGCGATCTCGAGGCCGCCGCCGAGTGCGGCGCCGTTGATCGCTGCGGCGACAGGCTTGCCCATGGTCTCGAGGCGACGGAACGCCGCCTTGACGCGCGCGATCTCCTTCTCGAGGCGCTCCGCGTCGGCGGGGGTCGCCTGGATGATCATGTTGAGGTCGGCGCCGGCGAAGAAGGTCTTCTTCGCGCTCGTCACGATGACGCCGGCGATGTCGTCCTTCTCCTCCTCGAGGCGATCAAGCGTGGCCTCGAGGGAGGTGATGAAGGTGTCGTTGAGGGTGTTGGCACTGCCGCCCGGGTCGTCCATCGTCAAGGTGACGACGTTGTCGGAGTCCTTCTCCCAGCGGAACATGTTGTCGCTCATGATTCTCCTCAGACCCTCTCGATGATGGTCGCGATGCCCATGCCGCCGCCGATGCACAGCGTGACGAGGCCGTAGCGGCCGCCGGTGCGCTCCAACTCGTCCATGACCGTGCCCGTGATCATCGCGCCCGTGGCGCCGATCGGGTGACCCATGGCGATCGCACCGCCGTTGACGTTGACCTGCTCGATGTCGAGGTTGAAGTCCTTCATCCAATTGAGCACGACCGAGGCGAAGGCCTCATTGAGCTCCCACACGTCGATGTCCGAAGGCTTGAGACCCGCGGCAGCAAGCACCTTGTGCGTTGCGGGCGTGGGGCCGGTGAGCATGATCGTCGGATCCGCGCCGGTCACCGCGGTTGCGACGACGCGCGCACGCGGGGTGAGGCCCGAGGCCTTGCCCGCCGCCTCGCTGCCGACGAGGGTGAGCGCCGCGCCATCGACGATGCCGGAGGAGTTGCCGGGCGTATGGACATGGTCGATGCGCTCGACCCAGTGGTACTTCTGCAAGGCCACCGCGTCGAAGCCACCCATGTCGCCCATCGCCGCGAAGGACGGGTTGAGCTTGGAGAGCGACTCGACCGTGGTGTCGGGACGCATGAACTCGTCGTAGTCGAGGATCGTCACGCCGTTGATGTCCTTGACGGGCACGACGGACTTGGCGAAGCGGCCCGAGCTCCACGCGGCAGCGGCGCGTTCCTGGGAGCGGGCGGCGTAGGAGTCGACGTCGTCGCGCGAGAAGCCATTGATGGTGGCAATGAGGTCGGCGCTGATGCCCTGCGGCACGAAGTAGGTGTTGTACGCCGTCTCCGGGTCCATGGCCCACGGCCCGCCGTCGCTGCCCATCGGCACGCGGCTCATCGACTCGACGCCGCCGGCGAAGAGCATCTCGTCCCAGCCCGAGCGCACCTTGGCCGCCGCGATGTTGATCGCCTCGAGGCCGGATGAGCAGTAGCGGTTGATCTGCATGCCAGCGACCGTGTCGGGCAGTCCCGCGGCGATCGCCGCGGTCTTGGCGATGTTGGCGCCCTGGTCACCCAGCGGCGTGAGACACCCGAGGATCAGGTCATCGACCTGGTCGGTGTCGAGGTCGGGGTGGCGGGTCCGCATCTCGTCGATGAGGCCGGTCACGAGCGACACGGGCTTGACCCCGTGCAGTGAGCCGTTGGCCTTGCCGCGCCCGCGCGGGGTGCGGATTGCCTCGTAGATGAATGCCTCGGTCATGGGGGCCTCCTGCGTGGTGAGCCTGGCTAGTTGAGCAACCGTCAACAACGCTACTCGCCGGTAACCCGGCTCGCAAGGGGGTCGGCCATCATGTGCGGATGGAACCCCGGAGGATCGGCCTCCTCGGCGGGGAGTGCACGGGCAAGACCACCCTCGCCGAGGACCTCGCCCGGACCCTGCCCGGCTTCGTGGCCGAGGAATACCTGCGCGACTTCGTGAGCGACTTCGGGCGCCTGCCCACGGCCGCCGACCAGGAGGGGATCTACCTCACGCAGCAGATGACCGTGCGCACCGTGGAGCGCGCGGCTGCTTACTCGGATACGCCCTGGGTGATCGCTGATCCACTGCCCCTCATGACGGCGGTCTACAGCGTTGTCTACTTCGACGATCACTCACTCATCGACGCCGGCATCGCGGACGCATCGTCCTACGACGTGCTGCTGTGGTGCGCGCCCGACATCCCGTGGATGGCCGAGGTGGGCATGCGCGACGGCATCGACTTCCGCGATCGCGCCGATCAGGTCATCGGCGAGTACGTCGCTCCCCGGCTTGAGCTCACGGTGATCTCCGGCGACCACGAAACCCGCCTTGAGACCGCCCTGCAGTCCTGCGGGACGGGAGAGGCGTGAGCACCCCCACCACGCGGCCGAAGGCGACCACGGCCCAAAAGGCCCTTCTCCTGGGCATGATCTTCATCGCCCTCATGGTCCCGCCGGCATTCTTGTTCATGGTCGGACAGGACGGGGTGTCCTTCGTATGCGTCTACGGCGGCATCGTCGCCCTCATCGCAGCCTTCTACAGCCTGCGGCTGAGCATCGCGCTGTCGGTGATCGCGGGTGTTGCCGGCATCGTCGCCATCCTCGCTGAGCCGTGGCCGATTGCCGGAGCCCTGGTCATCACCCTGCTGACGGCAGGTGCCGCACTCGCGTCTCGACGGGGTCTGCACAATGCCGCGCTCCTGGTACCCATCGTCATCTCCCTCATCATCACGGCGCCGCCCACGATCTCGGGAGTCGATTCGTCACTCGTCACCGCGCTGGTGACTGGTCTCGCACTGTGCGCGAGCGGACTATGGGTGACCCTGGTGGTTCGGCTCGTACTCGGCAGCGGGGCCCCGCGGCTTCCGCGGAGCGAATACTCGCGCACGGTTTCACTTGCCTACGCAGTCGTGATGGCGGTCGTGGTCGGCGTCGCCTCCTACGTCGTGCTGGCGCTCTATCCGATCGACCGAGGCGGCTGGCTCATCCTCGCGCTCATCGTGACCCTGCAACCATCAGCGGCCGACACCATCACCAAGGCCCTGCAACGACTCGGCGGAACGGTGATCGGACTCGCCATCGCGCTGCTGATTGCCCTCGCTAACCCGCCTCCCTGGGCCAGCCTGCTGATCACGTCCATCCTGCTCTACCTGGCGCTCGCCTCACGGTTCGTCGTACCCCTGCCCTACTACGTCTACGTCGTGCTCCTCACGCCAGCTGTCCTGCTCATGAACGCGCAAGTCGCCGATGCGTTCGACCTCGCCGGTAAGCGCCTCGAACTCACCGCCGTCGCCGCATTGGTCGCCATCATCGTGGCCGTCATCGGCAAGGGGGTCGTTCTTTACCTCCACCGGCGCCACCCGACTCCCTCAGCTCACTGACTCGGCGGCTCTCCAGACAGAGCGGACGAGGGGTACGCCGGGTCGATAGGCCAGGTGCACATGCGACGGCGCATCGAGCGCGATGAGGTCCGCGCGCCGCCCGGGGGCAATCACCCCGATGTCATCGCGCCGCAGCGAGGCGGCTCCTCCGGCGGTCGCCGCCCACACGGCCTGCGCGGGTGAGAGCCCCATCTCGCGCACCGCGAGCGCAACCATGAGCGGCATCGAGGTGGTGTAGGAGGACCCGGGATTGCAGTCCGAGGCGATCGCGACGGTCACGCCCGCGTCCCAGAGCCGGCGGGCGGGGGCATAGGTCGACCGCGTGGAGAACTCGGCGCCCGGGACCAGCGTGGCCACCGTGCCCGAGCCCGCCAGCGCCTCAATGTCGTCATCGCCCAGGTGCGTGCAGTGGTCGACCGAGGCAGCACCGAGCTCGACGGCCAGGCGCACGCCATCACCCTGTGTGAGTTGGTTGGCATGCACCCGCAGGCCCAACCCCTTTGCCTTCGCCGCCTCGAGGATCCGCCGCGCCTGGTCGGCATCGAAGGCTCCGCGCTCGATGAAGACATCCGCCCATCGCGCGTGCGGTGCGCACGCGTCGAGCATCTCCCCGCACACGAGCTCGACGTAGTCATCGGGACGATCGGCGTACTCCGCAGGCACGACATGCGCGCCGAGGAAGGTGGTCTCGTCGGTGACGGTCCGCGCCGCGACGAGCGAGCGTGCCTCGTCGTGGACGGTGAGCCCATAGCCGGACTTCGCCTCGAGGGTGGTCGTCCCCTGCCGCAGCGCTTCGGCCGCCAAGCGCGCAGCATTGGCCACCAATGCCTCGTCGCTGGCAGCGCGTGTCGCCGCCACGGTGGTGCGGATGCCTCCGGCGGAGTACGCCGTACCCGTCATGCGAGCGTCGAACTCCGCGGCCCGATCGCCAGCGAAGACCGGATGCATGTGGGCATCGACGAATCCCGGCAGCATTGCAGCGCCTGCCATGTCGTGGGAGACGTCGACGTCGGGGAATTCCGCTGCGGGGCCGATCCAGGCGATGCGCCCGTCGACCGCGACGACCGCGGCATCGCGCACGATGCCGAGCGGGCCCTCCCCCGCGGTCGGGTCGGCGGTGCTGAGCTCCCCGATATTGGTCCAGCCGACGACGGTCATGTCCCCATCACCTGCCGGATAGACCGATCGAGCGCGGTGGCGGTGTCGATCGAGACGTGAGCGCCGTCGCGCACGCGTTCGATTCCCGCCACCACGACGGTGCGCACATCCGCCGGAGCGGCGGCGTAGACGATGGCATCTGCGAGTGCGGCCTGATCGTGCCCGGCGAGGCGCACGCTCGACGTGGCGACCTCGATGAAGTCGGCGGGCGCGCCCACCGCGAGTCCCGCGTCTGGAAGCCCGAGGGCGGACGCTCCACCCGTAGTCATGACGCCGAGCAGCTCCTCGCCGGTGAAGGTGCCGCGTCGGCGACTGCCAAGGCGCTCGTCGAGCTCGATCGCACGCGCCTCCTCGAAGGGGTCGATGACCGCGTGGCTGTCACTGCCCAGGCACAGCATTGCTCCGGCCTCGCGCAGCGCCGGGATCGGTCCGATGCCATCGGCGAGATCGCGCTCGGTGGTCGCGCACACGCACACGTGGCTTCCGCCCAGCCCAGCGATATCGGTGTCCGTGAGGTGCGTGGCGTGCACGGCGGTGAAGTCGCTGCCGAGCGCACCGGCATCGCGCAGCACCTCGACGGGAGTGCGCCCGTAGGCCGCTCGCGACTCGTCGTTCTCGCGCGGCTGCTCGGAGACGTGCGCGTGGAGCGGCCTTCCGCGCTCGCGCGCCACGGCAGCAGCGACAGCGATTGCCTCGGGTGGCACGGCGCGCACGGAGTGCACGGCGAGGCCGTGCGTCACGAGACCCGTGGATGCGAGCGCAGACGTCCGCTCCGCCCAGGCTTCCGCGCTGCCATCACTGAACCTCACCTGGGTCGCATCGGGGGCCACTCCGGGGCCACCCGCGAGGTAGAGCGTGTCGAGCAAGACCAGCCGGATGCCCACCTCCTCCGCCGCGGCGGCGAGGGCGTGCGACATTTCATTGGGGTCGGCGTAGGCCGCACCTCCTGGCGCATGGTGCAGGTAGTGGAACTCCCCCACCGCGGTGTAGCCGGCCTCGAGCATCTCGGCGAAGACCGCGCGTGCCAGAGCCCGATAAGCCTCGGGATCGAGGGCGGCCGCTGCGGCGTACATCTGATCGCGCCACGACCAGAAGGAGTCGCGCCCGCGATGGGTGCGGCTGCGCAGCACGCGGTGGAACGCATGCGAGTGGGCATTGACTGCGCCGGAAAGGACCACTCCGGCGAGCATCCGTGCATCGCTCGGAGCGTCCGTGTTCGAGTCGATGCGCGTGATGACGCCACCGGCTGCCTCGATGACGACACGATCGCGCACGCTGCCGTCGACGACAGCGCACGCGGCCCACCAGGTGGTCATTGCGGCAGGGTATCCGCGGTGAGCAGCTCGGCGAGGACATCGGCGAGGGCTGCGCCGCCGGCCTCGCAGTCGGCATCCTCGGCGTGCTCCTCGGGCGAGTGAGATATGCCCGTGGGATTGCGGACGAAGAGCATGGCGGTAGCGACTCCCACCTCGGCGAGCACTCCGGCGTCGTGACCGGCGCCCGTCGCGAGTAGCGGTGCGCCCCCGAGGCTGGTCGCTAGGACGCGAGACAGGGTGGGATCGAAGTGCTGCGCGGGCGTGCGCGACTCCATCGCGATCGTCGCGTGCAGGCCGGGGAGGTCAAGCAGGTCACGGCCGATTGCCTCGAGCATGGCATCGAGCGTCGCCTCGTCCTCGGCGCGCGCATCAAGCCAGCCCGTGACTTCGGCGGGGATGGCATTGACGGCATTCGGCACGCAGCGCACCTTGCCCACAGTGGCCCTAGCCGCGTGCGATGAGCTGTCGCGCTCGGTCGCCTCACGGTGCGCGGCGTCGATGAGCCGCGCGAGGCCGATCATGGGATCACGGCGATCGGACATGCGCGTTGTGCCTGCGTGATTGGGCTCGCC
>CAZLNF010000064.1:0-9708 GCA_964560885.1 uncultured Actinomyces sp.
TGGTGTCGGCCATGAGATGGCCGCGCACGCGGTAGGCGTGGATGACCTCCTGGACCCGCACGGTCTTGTCGAGGTCCGTCTCGTGGGATGCGGAGATATCGCGGGCCCAGCGGATGGGCTCGTAGGGGATGCGCAGGCTGCGGAAGATATCGCCGTAGAAGTCGTCTTCACCGAGGAGCAACTCGTGGATCCGGCGGAGGAACTCCCCGGACTGCGCACCCTGGATCACGCGATGGTCATAGGTCGACGTCAAGGTGAGTGTCTTGGACACGGCATTGCGGACCAGGGACTCCTCGGAGGCGCCCTGCCACTCCGCGGGGTACTCCATGGCGCCGACACCGACGATGCAGCCCTGTCCCTGCATGAGCCGGGGCACCGAGTGCTCGGTGCCCAGCGTGCCGGGATTGGTGAGGCTGATCGTGGTCCCGGCGAAATCATCGACCGTAAGCGATCCACCGCGTGCGCGGCGCACAACGTCTTCGTAGGCAGCCCAAAAGCCAGCGAAGTCGAGGGACTGAGCGGCCTTGATGTTGGGCACGAGCAACTGGCGTGAGCCGTCGTCCTTGACGAGGTCGATCGCGATGCCGAGGTTGACGTCCGCGCGCTTGGCCACGGCGGGCTTGCCGTCGGCCTCGGTGAAGGAGTCGTTCATGGCGGGGACGCCCGCGACCGCACGCACGAGGGCGTAGCCGATGAGGTGAGTGAACGACACCTTGCCACCACGCCCGCGAGCGAGGTGGTTGTTGATCACGACACGGTTGTCCATGAGCAGTTTCGCGGGCACTCCGCGCACGCTCGTCGCCGTCGGCACGGTGAGGGACGACTCCATGTTGCCCACGACGCGCGCGGCTGGCCCGCGCAGCGGCACCACTTCATTCAGGGTGGGGGCTGGTGGTGCCGTGGGGACGGAGAGCGGGGGTGCTGGTGAAGGTGTCGGTATCGGTGCGGGCGCGGGCGTCGATGTGACCGCGACCGCCTCGGCGGCATGGCCGTTTGCCTGAGCGTGGTCCAGCTGGGCCTTGAGGGCGGAGCCATCCGCGGGGGTGTAGTCGGCGAAGAAGTCCCACCAGGCCGGATCGACGCTCTCCCGGTCGGCGAGGTACTGCTGGTAGATCTCGTCGACGAGCCACTCATTGGGTCCGAACCTGCCCTGCGCCACGTGTCCAGGGTAGTGGCGTGGACTCGGCTCAGCCTCCGCTGGTCGGCCGCGGGTGATCCCCGCCCGCGATCTGGTCGAGGGCGTGGTCCAGGAGCGGCTCGAGCACGGCCAGGCCGTCGCGTGCTCCTCCCGGCGATCCGGGCAGGTTGACGATGAGGGTGCGCTGGGCAAGGCCCGCGATGCCGCGGCTGAGCATCGCGGTGGGGATGCCGTGGGTCGCGCCGTAGGTGCGAATGGCCTCCCCGAGGCCGGGGATGGGTCGATCGATGACACGCGCCGTCATCTCTGGCGTGAGGTCGGCCGGGGTGAGTCCGGTCCCTCCCGTCGTGACGACGAGGTCGAAGCCGGCGTCGATGGCCTCGCGGAGCGCCGACTCGACCGGATCGCCGTCGCTCACGACCACGGGACCCGACACGTCCATGCCCATGCGCAGCAGGCCTTCAACGAGCACGGGCCCCGACCGGTCCTCCCACACGCCCGCGGACGCGCGCGTGGACACCGTGATCACGCATGCCTTGCGCTGGTCAGCCATGTCGCCGTCCACCTGCCTCTCGGATAGCCACGAGCAACTCCTCGAGTGCTCGCACGGAATGTCCGCTGAGGAACGTATCGACATGGGGAAGCGCGGCGGCCATGCCGCCGGCAAGTGGCTGGAATTCTGCCGCCGCGCTGCGCGGGTTGACCCAGATCACGTGATGGGCCAGGCGCCCGAGTCGGCGCATCGCCTCGCCCACCTCATCCGGGTCACCGATCTCCCAGCCGTCGGAGACGATCACGACGATGGCTCCCCGCGCGACGCCGCGGCGACCATGCTCGTCGAGGAATCGCGTGAGAGCCGTGCCGATGCGCGTGCCTCCCGCCCAGTCGGGTGTCGTCTCGGCGACTTTCGCGTAGGCGTAGTCGGGGCCTCCGGTCGCGAGTTGGCGCGTGAGGCGGGTGAGGCGGGTCGCGAAGACGAATGCCTCTGATCCGAGGGCTCGCACAGCCCCGCGCATGAGATGGAGGTAGACCCTCGCATACGGCTCCATCGATCCGGACACGTCGGCGATGAGCACGACGCGTCTGGGTCGCTCGGCGTGACGCCGATACGCGCGTCGGACCGGGTCGCCGCCCGTGCGGTACGCCTTGCGCAGAGTCGTGCGCACATCGAGCCGAGTCCCGCGCGCATCGCGCCTCAGTCGCCGGCCACGGCGGGAGGGTGGGGTCAGCGGCAGTTGCTCGACCAGCCGTCGCAGCAGCGCAAGCTCCTCGGGTGAGCATTCGGAGAAATCGCGGGAGGCGAGGCGCTCGCTCGGGCTCGCAGCCGCGAGCATGGACATCTCCTCGGCCTCGCTGTCTCCGCGCGCGTCGAGCCCGGGCGTCGCGCTCGTGATGGGAGAGTGCGACGCGCCGGACTGCTGCGCGCGCGTGTCACGGGGCGCGCTTTCGCCGGCGTCGAGCGGACTGGCTGGCTGGGGCGCGGGCGCGTCGCTGCTCTCGATGAGATCGACATACCCGCGGAAGTACTCGTCGAAGACGCGGTCGTAGACCGGTATCTGGAATTGGCCCGTGAGCAGGGTCACCCGCCCGAGCCAGTAGGCCTCGCGCGTGGTGTGCGGGGAGGCGAGAAGCACCGCCTCGGCAAAGCGCGCCATGCGCTCCGGCGTGACGGGCACGCCCGCGGCGTGCAGCCGCTGCCCGAATGCGGCGACGAGGGAAGCCAGATCGGCCTGGGCGAGGGGTGCGGTCGCGTGGTCAGGCACCGCTGACCCAGGCCAGCCCCGCCTCGACTGCGACGTCGTGGTCTTCGCGGTACTTGAGCACGGAGCCCAGGGTGCGCTGGACGGCCTCGGTGTCGAGCTCCTGCACCCCGAGGAGGACCGCTGCGTGCACCCAGTCGATCGCCTCGGCGATGCCCGGTGGCTTCTGCACGTCGAGGGTGCGAAGCCGAGACACGGCTCCGGCGATCTGCGACACCAGGCGGTCGTCGGCCTCCGGCACGCGCATGCGCACGATCGCGGTAGCGAGCTCCAGCGAGGGATAGTCGATCCAGTGGTAGAGGCAGCGCCGCTTCAGCGCATCGTGCAGGTCGCGCGTGCGATTGGAGGTGAGGATGACGATGGGCTTGTGTCGGGCGTGCAGCGTGCCGATCTCGGGAATGGTGACCGCCGACTCTGCCAGGAGCTCGAAGAGGAAGGCCTCGAACTCCTCGTCCGCGCGGTCCACCTCGTCGATGAGCAGCACGACGGGGCGTGGGCCGGGATGCTCCACCGCCTGGAGCAGAGGGCGCTCGACCAGGTAGTCGCGCGAGAAGAGGCTCGACTCCTCGAGCCCATCCCCGCGGGCCTCGGCGAGCCGGATGCCCAGCAGCTGCCGGGCGTAGTTCCACTCGTAGAGCGCCTCGGCTGCGTCGATCCCCTCGAAGCACTGCAGGCGGATGAGCGGGGTGTCGAGTGCGTCAGCGAGAGCCTTGGCCGCCTGGGTCTTGCCCACCCCCGCCTCGCCCTCGAGGAGGAGAGGCTGCGGCAGTCGCACGGCACAGAAGAGCGCAGTCGCGAGGCCTGGTTCGGCGAGGTACCCCGTCTGCTCCAGGCTGCGAGTGAGAGCGTCAACGTCGGGCAGCAGATCCGCGAGCACGCCTTCGACTTCGGGCACGCTCAGGCCTTGGCGAAGGCCGCGGGGTCGGCGACGAACCGGTCGAGGCACCCCTGGCAGCAGAACCACCAGGTCTCACCATCGACCTCGGCGTGCAGCGAGGTCGGGACCGTGACGACATCCATGTGGCATACGGGATCGACGGATGTCTGCACGGGCGAAGCGGTGCTCATCGCACGCGGCTCGCCCTGGCGCTGGGCGATCACCTCGGCGAGGATCGACAGTGCGACCTCCTCCGCGGTCCGAGCCCCGATATCCATGCCGGCCGGAGTGCGGATGCGGGACTTCTCCTCGTCGGTGAGGTCGAGGGAGGCGAGGACGGCCGCGCCGCGCTTGCGGCTCGCGACGAGGCCGATGTAGGGCACACCTGATTTCACGGCAGTCTCGAGGACTGACTCCTCGCCGTTGCCATGCGAGGCGACGACCACGGCATCGGTGGTCGTGAGGCTGGGGACGCCGTCGCAGCAGCCCGCGTCCCAGGACTCCATCTGATAGCCCAGGGAATCGCCGACGCGACCGAGCGCGACGCCGATGGGGGTGGTGCCGAGCACGCGGATGAGCGGGGCGGGCAAGACAGGCTCCATGAAGATCTCCAGGG
The DNA here is from genome assembly GCA_964560885.1 of uncultured Actinomyces sp. GTDB lineage: Bacteria > Actinomycetota > Actinomycetes > S36-B12 > S36-B12 > Mxb001. The sequence continues at coordinate 4,392 of CAZLNF010000064.1, forward strand.
TGCCACCGGACTGGCAGGGGTTATGGACGACGGTGCGTCCGGGCTGGTCAGGCTCGGGTGTGGGAGCGATGCGCAGCAGCGTGCTCTCGCGGCGTTCGAGGACAGCGAGCCCCTGGGCCCGCAGGGTCGCGAGCGCGCACTGCCCCCCGACGAATCCCTCGACAGTGCCGTCGGCGAGCACGATGGCCTCGTCGCCGGGCTTGGCGGAGGTGGGCCGCTCCGCGAGCACGACGCGGGCGTGGACGAACGGCACTCCCTCAGCCTGAAGCCTCTCGGCTCGCTGCCGCAGTTCGCGCGCGTTCATGGCCACAGTGTGCTCCTCGTTCGCCGTTTGGCCTAGCCGCGCCGTCGGGCAATGAGCCAGATGATGCCCACGAGGGCCACGATGATCGCCACGGCAGGGATCGCGCGCTTGAGGACCGGCGCACCCGCTGTGCCCAGGAGGTCGATGCTGTCAGCAGCCTGCGGCAAAGGCGTGGGCGCAGACGCCGGGGCGGGCTCGCCGCTCGCCTCCGCGGCCGCTCGTGCGCCACTGGCCGCGATGACCGAGGCGAGGTTGGCGGAGAACTGATCGATGATGCGCCCCGCGACATCCTGCATGACGCCGCGACCGAACTGCGCGGGCTTGCCGGTGACGGTGAGATCGGTGGCCACCTCGACACGGGTGCGGTCCGGCGACTCGGCGATGAGCTGGCAGGTGACATGAGCCGAGGCGGTGCCGGAGCCACGGGTCTCCTTGCCGGTCCCCTCGATCACCGCGCGGTGATGGGCCTCGTCCTTCTCGACGAAGCGCGCCTTGCCGCCGTACGTCATGTTGACCGGGCCGAGCTTGACCTTGACCGATCCGGTGAAGGCATCGCCATCGACCGTCTCCAGCGTCGCTCCCGGCATGCAGGGTGCGATGGCCTCGACATCCAGCAGGGTCCGCCACGCGGTGTCGATGTCCGCGGGAACGACGAAGGAGTTCTGGAGGTCCATGCACGACTCCCGAGGTCGAGGCCACGAATAGTCCTGGGGCCTGGGAGGCCCTCGCGGCTGTGATGCACGACACTAGCCGCATGCCTGACGCCCCGCGACCCGTTGAGGTGCACCTCTTCGCTGCCGCGCGGGCATCCGCCGAGGGGCTTTCGGTGCTCGATGTGCCCCCCGGCACCCTGGCGGAAGTCCTCGCCGCTGCGGTCGCGCAAGCACCCGGGCTCGCGGCCGTGCTGCCGCGCTGCTCGGTCCTCGTGGATGGCGTCGTCGGCCACGACGAGGTCGCCGAGGTGCCCGCGGGAGCGCGCGTGGACGTCCTGCCGCCCTTTGCCGGGGGCTAGCTAGCCGCCGATCGCACTCATCGGCCGAGGCGGCTGGATGAACGACGGGTCGTTGATGCCGTGACCGGGCAGCTTGGCGAGGACGCTTGCGTGGAGTCGGCGGCGTACCTCTGCCTCGCGTTCATCCGCGGTCAGAGTGTCGTCGCGGAGCACCGCGCGCAGGTCGGTCTCGTCACGCGCGAAGAGGCAATTGCGCAACTGACCGTCGGCGGTGAGCCTGAGCCGATCGCATGTGCCGCAGAAGGGGCGCGTCACGCTGGCGATCACTCCGACCGTGGCGGGTCCACCGTCGACGTAGAACTCCTCGGCGGGGGCGGTGCCGCGCTGGGGGAGCGGTGTGATGTCGAAGGCCTGCGAGAGGCTCTCGAGGATCTCCTCGGCGGTCACCATGTTGGCGCGGTTCCACAGTCCGCCGGCATCGAGCGGCATCTGCTCGATGAAGCGCAGTTGCCAGCCTTCGTCGAGTGCGCGCTGCAGCATGGGGACAGCCTCGTCTTCGTTGACCCCGCGCATGAGGACGGCATTGACCTTGACCGGGGCAAGGCCGGCGGCGCGAGCGGCAGCAAGGCCGGCGAGCACGTCGTCGAGCCGGTCGCGGTGCGTCAGCTTCTTGAAGCGCTCCCGATCGAGGGTGTCCAGGCTGACGTTGACCCGCTCGAGCCCGGCATCACGCAGGGATCCGGCGAGGCCCGACAGCCGCAGGGCATTGGTCGTGACGGAGATCCGGGGCGGTCTCGGCAGGGAGTTGATGCGGCGGACGACGTCGACGACGTCGGGGCGCAGCAGGGGCTCGCCTCCTGTCAGCCGGACCTCGTCGATGCCCTCATCGACGGCGATGTCGAGGACGAACATGAGCTCGTCGGTCGTGAGGAGCTCGGCGCTGGGAATCCAGTCGGCGAAGTCGGCGGGCATGCAATAGGTGCAACGCAGGGAGCAGCGATCGGTCAGCGAGATGCGCATGTCGCGGTGACCGCGACCGTAGGAGTCAATCAACCGGGTCTCGTGAATCTCATCGGCGTGGCTCATGCGCAGTTCACCCACTCATCGGTGCCATCGGCGAAGTACTGGTGCTTCCACACGGGGATGCGCGCCTTGGTCTCCTCGACGATAGCGGTGCATGCGGCAAAGGCCTCGCCCCGGTGCGCGGCACTCACTGCCGCCGCGAGAGCACAGTCGCCGATGGCCAAGGGTCCGGTGCGATGTGCCACCGCGACCGCGATCACGTCGAAGCGCTCCGCCACCTCCGCGGCCACCTCCGCCAGCAGATCCCCGGCCGTGGGGTGGGCCTCGTAGTCCAGCCTCAAGACAGTGCGCCCGTGGTCGTGGTCGCGCACGTCCCCGGAGAAGGTGACCACGGCACCCGCGCGCGGATCGTCCACGAGCCGGGCGACCTCGACGGCGGAGATGGTCTCGGGCGTCACGGCGGCATAACGCACTCGCGTGGAGTGGTGAGTGCCCGACTGGCCCGTTGCCCGCATTGCGCCATTATTGGGGTCTGCCCACCCAGGCGCCATCGGATGCGCCATCCTGCCGGTATCCGCGAGGCCCCGAAGGGAGTCCCATGAGGGAGATCCTCAGCGACCTGCTCGCTGCCTATGACCGGGGCGAGCCCTGTGCCATGGCCACCGTGGTGCGCACCTGGCGCTCTGCCCCGCGTCCGGCGGGAGCTTCGATGATCGTCACGGCCGGTGGCGAGGCGATCGGCTCAGTCAGCGGTGGCTGCGTCGAGGGCGCGCTCTACGACCTCGGTCAAGAGGTGCTCGCAGACGGCCAGCCACAATTCGAGACCTACGGCGTGAGCGATGATGACGCCTTCTCGGTAGGCCTCACCTGCGGTGGAATCCTCGATGTCTTCGTGGAGAAGGTCGACCGCGACACCTGGCCCGAACTCCCCGGCGTGATCCGCAGCGTGGAAGCCGAGGAGCCGGTGGCCGTCGCGACCGTGGTCGCGGCCCCGGAGGGCGGGCCACTCGGACGCCACGTCGTGGTGCGCGCGACGTCGGTCGAGGGATCCCTCGGCACCGAGCGACTCGATGAGACCGTCGCCGCCGATGTGCGGGGCCTGCTCGCCTCAGGCACCACGGGATTCCTCCGCTACGGCCCCGAGGGCGAACGCCTCGGTGACGGGCTCGATGTCTTCGTCGCCAGCATGGCTCCGCCGCCGCGCATGTACATCTTCGGCGCCATCGACTTCTCTGCTGCGCTGTGTCGCGTGGGCAAGGTCTTGGGCTTCCGTGTCACCGTCTGCGATGCGCGGGAGGTCTTCGCGACCCCTCGTCGCTTCCCCGATGCGGACGAAGTGGTGGTCGACTGGCCACACCGCTGGCTCGCGAGCCAGCCCGTGGACCGCCGTACCGCCATCTGCGTGCTCACTCACGACCCCAAGTTCGACGTACCCGCGCTGGAGGTCGCCTTGCGCACGGAAGCGGGCTACGTCGGGGCCATGGGCTCACGCCGCACCCACGAGGACCGACTTCGTCGGCTCAAGGAAGCGGGCATGACGGATGAGGAGATCGCGCGGTTGCGGTCACCTATCGGCCTCGACCTGGGGGCGCGCACGCCCGAGGAGACGGCGATCTCGATCGCTGCCGAGATCATCCAAGAACGCTGGGGCGGGAGCGGCGCGCACCTCGCGGCGACGAGCGGCCCCATCCACCCCGGCGCCCCCCGCTAGCGCGCGATCGTGGTCAGCGTCGCGGGGCTCGTCCTCGCAGCGGGGGAGGGACGTCGCTTCGGAGGTCCCAAGGCTCCGGCCGTCATCGATGGTGAGCGGCTTGTCGACCGTGCGGTGCGCGTGCTGCGTGCCGGTGGATGCGACCCGGTCTACGTCGTCCTCGGTGCCTGGGTGGGCGATGTGCCAGCCGCGGTGACGGTGACCAATCCCGATTGGGCCGAAGGCATGGGGTCGTCGCTTCGCGTGGGCCTGGAGGCGGTCGAAGGCGCGCCGGTCGATGCGGTCGTCGTGACGCTGGTCGACCTCCCCGGGCTCACTCCGGCCGCCGTGCGCAGGCTCGTGGACGCCGATAGCGACCTCGCTGCAGCGACGTACGGCGGTGAGCGGGGGCACCCGGTGCGCTTCGGTCGCCGACATTGGCTCGAGGTCGCGAGCAGCGCCCGTGGGGATGCCGGGGCACGGTCCTACCTCAGCGAGCGTGCAGATGAGATCGCACTCGTCGAGGTCGGCGATGTGGCGACGGGCGAGGACCTCGACGTACCCCGCTGACTCCTCTGCCGAGTGCGCAGTTGCGTGCACCAATTCGGCGGGAAACCTGCACGCAAGTGCGCACTCGGCGAGTAGTGGCGCTAGAGCCCCAGGGTGCGCGCGATGACGAGGAGCTGCACTTCACTTGCGCCTTCGACGACCCGGAGCATGCGCAGGTGACGGAGCAGGTGCTCGATCGGGCCCTCACGCATGAGGCCCATGCCGCCGAAGACCTGCAGGCAGCGATCGACGACGGCGTAGGCCTCCTCGGTCGTGTAGTACTTGGTGATGGAGGCATCGCCCATGATCGCCAACGGATCGCCTTCGGTGTCCACCCTCCACGCGAGGTGGTAGACCAGCCAGCGCATCGCTTCGATATCGACCTTGCTGCGGGCAAGCGGGAAGGAGACTCCCTGATTGCGTGAGAGCGGCTTCCCAAAGGCCGTGCGCGTCTTGGCATGGTCGACGGCCGCATCGAGGGCCCACTCGGCCAGGCCAAGCGCATGCGCCCCGATGTAGGCGCGGCCCGCATTGAGGAAGGCCATGGCCTCGAGGAAGCCCATGCCGACCTCGCCGATGACATGGTCGGCCGGCACGCGCGCCCCGTCGAAGAACAGCTCCGCGGGGTGCCAGTCCGAGAGATTCCACTGGAGCTTGCCGCGGCGGAACTGATCCGAGGGCACGACGAACGCCGTGATGCCACCCGCGGCCCGCTTCTCGCTGTCGGTGACGGCGAAGACGATGGCGAAGTCGGCGTGCTCGCCGTTGGTGATGTAGTGCTTGTGGCCGTTGATGACCC
>CAZLNF010000065.1:0-9686 GCA_964560885.1 uncultured Actinomyces sp.
GCGCTGCCGCCTTGAAAGGGCGGAGTCCTAGGCCGCTAGACGATGGGGACCATCGACCCGAACCGACGTCGGAGACTGGGAAAGCATAGGGGAGCCAGAGGTGCGGCCTCCACGGGGGTCGCACAGGCCTAGACCCGGGCGCGCCTTCCGCACCTCGCCGTCACGCGACGAACACCACGGCGTCTATTCGCCCCGAAATCGACGAATAGACGCTACGACGTTCATCAGGCGTCAACCCGGGACCGCCGGGAGCCAATCCGGGACCGCCGGGAGCCCTCCACGGGGGTCGCGCAGGCCCGGAGCGCGCAGAAGGGGCCACCCCACGTGGGGATGGCCCCCTCTCACGCGTGATTGGGCCGGGCTCGATGCCGACCCTTACCTGTCGCCCGGGTGTGCCGCCTTCCACGCACAGGGGCCTGGTCGATGCACCTCCTGAAGGAGGGCCTCGGTGATGGGAGCGATCATGAATCCTCCTCTCACTGCGGGATGTACCGCTCTCTCAGTCTGCGCTTGCCCGAAGGGCCAGGTCAAGGACTGGAGCGAAGAGACCTGGTCAGGCCTCGCCGCCATGACCGGTGGACTCGCCTCAGGCAAGGCGTCACCATGGGGCGTGGCCCTGACCCGGCGTGCCCTGGCCGCCGCTATCGCCCTCGGCATGGCATTCACGCTCACGGGCTTCTCGGCGCCGACAAACGTGCGCCCGAGCTCGGAGGCACCGCAGGCGTCGACTCTGCGCGTGGGCAGCGTCGAGCTGCGGCCGTGCAATGTCATGCGCGACGCCTGGTGCGGATCGATCACGCGGCCCTGGGATGCCTCGGGTCGCGTGCCCGGCACTCTGCAAGTGGGCTTCGCCTGGATCCCGGCGTCGTCGGGCCGCTCGATCGGCACGCTCGTCCCGCATGAAGGCGGTCCCGGCTACAGCACGACCGGATCGGGTGAGTGGTTTGCCGAGATGTACGGCGACCTGATGAGCAGTCACGACATGCTGCTGGTCGACCAACGCGGCATGGGGCGCACCGCCGTCATCGCCTGCCCCGCGCTCGATCAGGGCACCATGTCCTTCGTCCGCGCCGTGGGCGCGTGCGGACGCTCGCTCGGTGACCGCGCTTACCTCTATGGCACCGAAGCCTCCGCCGACGACCTCGCCGCCGTGTTCGACGCACTGGAGATCGACAGGGTCGACATGTACGGCGATTCCTACGGCACGTTCTTCGGCCAGGTCTTCGCCGGGCGCCACGGTGACCGGCTGCGCACCCTGATCCTCGACGGCGCCTACCCCACCTACGGCGAGTCCGCGTGGTACCCCACCCAGGGACCCGCGCTTCGGCGTGCCTTCACGGCCGTGTGTGCGCGCAGCGCGCTGTGCGCCGAAGCCGACGGCCTCCCGCTCCCGCTCCTGGAGTCGCTTCTCGAGCGCTTGCGCACCAAGCCGATGAGTGTGCGCGCGCCTGGCGGCGACGGCCGCTGGCACAACGTCGTCCTCGACCCTGAAGCCGTGACGGCCGTGGCCTACAACGCGACCTATCTCTCACCGACCTACCGCGAGTTCACCGCTGCGGTGCGCGCGGCACTCGCTGGTGACGCCCGGCCACTCGGCCGACTCTTTGCGGAGTACTGGTGGACCGGCGACACCTCGAGCAATCCGCGGCAGTACAGCAGCGGTGCGGAGGCAGCTGTGTCCTGCCACGACTACCCGCAACTCTTCGACCTGCGCCGCTCCAAGGATGTGCGCAAGGAGCAGTACCGCGACGCCTTGTCACGTAAGGAGCGCACCGACCCCGAGCTTTATGCGCCCTTCACCATCGGCGAGTACAAGCGCTCGGGCTGGACCTCCTTCGGCATGTGCCTGGAATGGCCGAAGCCCCCGAAGGGGGTGAACTTCGGCCCACCCAAGCCGCTCGGCGGCGGATACCCGGCCGTGCCGACGCTCGTGCTGTCAGGGGAGCTCGACACGATCACGACCGCGGCCGAGGGCGACATGGTCACCGAGCGGTTCCCTGTGTCACGCCACATCGTGGTGGCCAACGGCCTGCACGTCGTGGGCGGCGCGCGACCCGACAGCTGCGCACCCCGGCTGGTGCGCCACGTCATCCGCACCGGCGGACTCGATATCCCCACGTCCCTGGAGGAGTGCGCGGCCAGCGCTCCCATCATCCGTGCGGTCGGCACCTACCCGCGCGAACTCGGGGGCGTCCAACTGCCTTCAGGGTTGGCCGACGACACGGTCGCGCGCATCACGGTGACGGCAGCCAACACCGCCGCCGACCTCATCGACCGCTGGTGGCAGGGCTACTCCGACACCGGCTATGGGCTGCGCGGCGGTGAGTGGCGCTACGCGGGTGATGCGCGCGTGCGCTTCACGCTCACGGGCGTCAAGCTCGTGCGCGACCTGCCGGTGAGTGGCTCCTTCACCTGGGATCGCACCACCGGCAACGTCTCGGTCGATCTGCGTGTCCCCAGCGCGAGCGGCGTTCGCATGGTCTCGGGATCGTGGAATGCCGACGACTCCGGCGCCATGGCGACCCTGCGCGTCACCGGCACCCTCGGCCCGGCCACGCTCGTCTTCCCCGCCCCGTAGTCGGCATCGGCCCCGCACCGTGTGACAGCCTGGCGGCATGGATCGCCGGGGTTTCCTCGCCGCTGGACTCGGCCTCGCGGCTGCACCGCTCGTGCTGCGCCTGGACCCCGCGACCGCGTCGGCGCGGCGGTCGATCCCCGCTCCGACCGCTTCGCTGGTCACGCGTTGGGATACCGATCCGTGGTCTCGCGGCTCCTACTCCGCTCTGCCGGTCGGCGTCTCGCCCGCGGTGCGACGTACCCTCGCCGACGCCATCATCGGTGGGCGTATCGCCCTCGCGGGGGAGTATGCGAGCACGGAGTACCCCTCCACCACGACCGGTGCCTACCTCTCCGGACGCCACGCGGTGCGGCGCCTGCTCGATCGCGTGAACGCGCGAACCGCCATCGTCATCGGCGCGGGCATGGCCGGTGCGGCGGCAGCGCACGACCTGCGCGCCGCCGGTGTCGACGTGACGGTGCTCGAGGCGCGCGATCGCGTCGGTGGTCGGATCTGGAGCAATGAATCGTGGGGCGTGCCGGTGGAGCTGGGCGCTGCCTGGATCCACGGCACCGGCGGCAACCCGCTCGTGCCCTTGGCGCGCGCCGCCGGGCTCGGGCTCGTGCCCACGGACTACGACGATGCCGTCGCGCGCGACACGGTCACCGGTCGACCATCGGCGAAGGCCGAGGCGCGCTGGGGTCGGCTGGACGAGCTGCTCGGCCAGTTGGGCGACGCATGGCCCCCGCGATCGCTCAGTGTCGCCGACTGGCTGGCGCGCCAGGGCTGGACGACCGATCGCATCGACTCGTGGGCGGCGCAGGTGGAGGTCACCCAGGAGTACGCACTCGACCCGAGCAAGCTTGGCGTGCGCGCGACCGAGGAAGGGGCGACGTATCGCGGTGGCGATGTGCTCGTCGCCGACGGCTACGTCACGATCGTCGATAACTTGCTGGACGGCAGCGACGTGCGCCTGGACACGGCGGTCGACTCCGTCATCGTGCGCGGACCGCGGGCCGAGGTGACCATGAGCACGGGCGACCGTCTCTCTGCCGATGTCATCGTGGTCGCGGTCCCCCTCGCGCTCATGCGTGCCGGCCGGCCCAAGCTCCCCGACATGACCGGCGGCGTGCGCACCGCCATGCGCAGCCTTGTCACCGGAGTGTTCGAGAAGGTCGTCCTGCGCTACGACGATCAGTGGTGGGGCGACCACCGCGTCTACGGAGTCGTCGGCGGGGGAGCGCCGGATGCGCCTGCCGGCTCGTTGGCCGCGCTGCGATGGACGGAGTTCTATTCGCTCACCGACGTGCTCGGCTTCCCCGCACTCGTGGGCTTCTCGGGCGGTCGCGCAGCGCGGACGCGCCCCGCCTCGGATGCGGGCTGCGTGCGGGAAGCCACCGCTGCGCTCAGGGCCGCCTTCGCCGGCTGAGCGACTCCCGCACAATGGAGTGGTGATCGAGGTCTCGCCTGCCCACTTCGAGGAGCTGGTCGCCGAGGCCCTCGAGGCCGTCCCCACCGAGCTCGCCCGCCTCGTCGACAACGTCGTCTTCGTCATCGAGGCCGATGGCCCGCCTGAAGACCCCGACCTGCTCGGGCTCTACGAGGGCATTGCCCTCACGGAGCGGGATGCGACGTACGCCGGAGCGCTGCCTGATCGCATCACGATCTACCGCAACCCGACGCTGCGCATCTGCGAGACCTACGAGGACGTCGTCGAAGAGGTCAACATCACCGTCGTGCACGAGATCGCACACCACTTCGGCATCGACGACGATCGCCTGCACGAGCTCGGATACGACTGACAGCGCCCCGGTCGGGCTCTAGCCTCTGCTCGTGCCCGACCAAGGAGACATCGCCGTCGCTGGAGACGCTGACGCACACGTCGGCGAAGAAGCCCGGCTGACCGAGACCCAGCGCAGCGGGACCCCTCGCTCGCTGGCCGCCACATGGGCCGGCGTGCTCCTCGCTCCCGGCACGATCATCACCGGCATGGTGGCCGCGGGTGGCTCCGCTGGCCCCGGCTTCGGCTTCGGCTTCGGCGGACTTGCCCTCGGCGTGATCATCGGCACCGTCGCGGTCGCCTTCATCTCCATATGGGGTCCGCGCACCGGCATGGCCCAGATGCCGCTCGGTCGCCTGGCCTTCGGTGCGCTGAACGTCGTGCCACAGGTCTTCCTCATCGGAAGCCTCATCGCCTACAACGCGCTCAATGATCTCTTCGGTGTCGATGCACTCGCGACATCGCTCGGTATTCCCTTCACGGTCGCGTTGAGTGCGGTCGTGGCCATCGAGGTGACCGTCGTCATCGTCGGCGTGCGCCTGATGCGGATCCTGGGCACGGCCATCAGCGCGGTCATGCTCGTCATCAGCATCTGGCTCATCGTCGGAGCCTCGGAGGTGCCTCCCGCGCCCGAGCCGCCGGGCATGGAGGGCTTCCCCGTTGGACCCTTCCTGCTCGCCGTCGGCCTCGGCCTGAGCGTGTCGGTCTCCTGGACCGTCCAGGCGTGCGACCTCTCGCGGGTGCTCCCCTCGCAGAGCTCGCCGCGCGGGGTCTTCGCATGGGTCTTCGTCGGGATGACCATCCCCCTGCTCGTGCTCGGCGGGATCGGCGCCTGGGTCTCCACGGACGCGGCACTCGACAATCCGATGGGACGGGTCGACGAATTGCTGGGTGGCGGAGTCGCGGCAGCCGTCGCGCTTGTCGCACTCGGCACATCACTGGCGACTGCCAACGCCTTCAACGACTTCAGCGCGGGCCTGAGCCTGAAGCAGATGGGACTGCGCTTCCCGCGCGTCGTCTGCTCGCTCCTGGTCACGACCGCGGGAGTGACGCTCGCGCTCATCGGCCGTAATACGCAACTCGGCCAGTTGACATCCGACATCGTGCTCTTCGCGGGCTACTACACCGCTCCGTGGTTCGGCGTGGTCATCGTCGAACTCATCCTGCGGTGGAGTGACCCGCGGCCGTGGGAGACGCTGGCGAGCAAGACCCGCGCTGCCGTGGCAGCCTTCGTCATCGGCTTCATCCTGCTGCTGCCCTTCACGGCGACGCCGTTGGGGAATCAACTCGCTGCCGACTATCCGGTGGCGCTCGGGTGGCTCGGTTGGGTCTCCCGCAACGTCCTCGATGGCGGTGACGGGGCGTATCTCGCCGGCGCGGCCCTCGGCGCCGCCCTCTACGCGATCTTCCGGCGTATCGGGCGGACGCCGCGGGGCGTCGCCGTGACTACATCGGCCTGACGTTGCCGTTCATGTAGACCGCGAGGATGCTGAGCCCGCCTGCGCCGTTGTCGTAGTTGACGTACCAGCGCAGCTTGCCGAAGTCCGGAGGAGCTGTCGTCGCCTGCATGAGATTCATCATCACGAGCGGCTCATCGAGCGGGAAGTCCGCAACATTCTTCTTGCGGTACTCCTGGGCGAGTTTGAGCGCCTTGTTGGCATTGACCTTGAGCGGCTTATTGGCGCCGGTGCTTCCGACCCAGGGGGAATCGACGACGACCGTCGTGCGGTAGCACAGGCCATCGAAGCGCACCTGGGCACTCGCGGTGAACTCCGTGCCGCCGTCGTTCACCTGGAGGTTGTAGGACACCCGATTGCTGGTGAGCGTGGCGGCGTCGGTCGGCTTGGTCGTGCTCCCGGGAGCGGCGAGCAGGTCGACCTCCATGCGCGTGGAGGACTTGATGGATGCATCCGCGCCGTACAGCGTCTGGATCCGCTCGAGGACCCGGGCAGACGTGACCTTGCGGTCAGCCTTCTCCATGAGGGGAATGACGTTGCCACTCCAACCGCAGTCCTTCTCCTTGGCCTGGGCCGCTCCTGCAGGAGCTAAGCCGACGGCGAGAGCCAGGGCAGCGGCGACCGCGAGGATCCTGCTACCGCGGACGAGGTGTGTGCGCATGATGAACTCCCTTCGGGTCCTGGGACGAGGGTATCGGTCAACGAGGAGCAGATGCCCGGCGTAACCGGTCAGCAATCGCCTCGCTCACTCCTGCGGTGTCGGACGAGGGGGGCACGGCCACGATGAAGGCGATTCCCGAGACGTCGGCACGGCGGAGGGCGTCGTAGAGCCCACGGGCATAGGCGTCCAGGGACTCCGGCTCGAGCAGTCGCGTGGTGCCTTCGGGCGTGGTGATCCCGGCCGACGCGATGACACCGATGCGGGCTGGCGTGGTGCCGCCCACGACCGCGGCGTCGACGTACGCCTGGAGTGCCTCGACGTCGGGTGCGAGCGCGATGCTTGCCGCGGGTGCGTAGTGGGAGGGCAGCGCACCGGGCACACGGATGCCGGAGGTCATGGAGTCATCGGCGGCGAGCCCGGTCACCTGCTCGATGTCGGCGATGCCGATCCTCCCCGGTCGCAGCACGCGCGGCCGCGGACCGGTGCAATCGACGATCGTCGACTCGACACCGACCTCGCAGGCTCCGCCATCGATGGCCAGGTCGTCCGGGGTCAGTCGATCACCCAGGTCGGCGAGCGCGTGCGCGACGGTCGTCGGGCTCACGTGGCCGAAGCGATTCGCGCTCGGTGCGGCCACTCCGTGGGGTGCCCCGCCGGGATCGAGGTCGTCCATGGCGCGCAACACCGCCAGTGCGAGGGGATGCGCGGGCACGCGCAGGGCCACGGTGTCCTGGCCTCCCGTGACGTCATCGGTGGCCCGCGCGGAGCGCGGCAGGACGAGCGTGAGGGGGCCCGGCCAGCATGCTGCGGCCAGCTTGCGCGCGTAGTCAGGGGCCTCGCGCACCCACGATCCAGGCGCTGAGGGGTCCAGCGTGGGGTCGGCGACATGCACGATCACCGGGTGCAGCGAGGGACGGCCCTTCGTGGCATAGATGCGCGCGACTGCTTCCGGATCGTCGGCACGCCCCGCCAGGCCGTAGACGGTCTCGGTGGGCAGGACGACGAGCGCACCCCGGAGGAGCGCCGCTGCTGCAGCGCGGGGATCCTCGGTCAGCACGCCTATGCACCTGCCCGGACGTGACGCATCTGGTGCCCACCGCTGCCGAAGGCCTCCGGTGGTGGTGTCGCACCCTGCGTCACGAGGTCGAGCACGCGCAGGTTGAAGTCGCAGTCTGGGATCGCATCCGGGTCATCGGCGCGCAGCACCTCGGGGATCTCGAGGTATGCCGCGCGCGCCGCGGCATAGCGCTGGCGCGATGCGTCGTAGCTCCCGAGGCGTCCGAGGAGGGCCGCGGCCTCATGACTGCACTCCGCGGCACGCTCGGCAAGCCCTGCCTCGGCGTAGGCCGCTCCCGCCGTATCGAGAAGGGACAGGGCTTCGACCGACTCATGAGCGTCAGCGCTGCGCGTGCGCACGATCGCTTCGCCGTGGCGGGCGTCCGCGGCGCGAATCGGGTCGGGCAGGCGCTCCGCCACGCGGACCGCGGCCGCGAAGGAGTCGATGGCGGCGTCGGTGTCGCCGAGCAGGTCGTAGGTCGTGCCGCGCGTGGCCAGCAGGTCCGCCTCGCTGGCGCGGTCGTCGATCGCGCGAGCGGATATGAGTGCGCCGTCGATCACCTCGATGGCCTGCCGGCCGTGGTCGCGCTCGGCAAGGCGCCAGGCCAGCCCGGGTGCCGCTGCCACGACCGCGTGATGATCCTCCAGGGCTCGGAACCCGTCGAACGCCGCGCGCAGGGTCGCGTCGGCTTCGTCGTCCATGCCCTGCGCTGCCAGTGCTGCGCCGAGCACCTGTCGCGCTCGCGCGGTGAGGGCGGGGTCGTCGTCGGAGTCCCGGATGACGACGAGTGCCTCGCGCGTCGCCTCGTCGTACCTTCCCTCCTCGACCAGGTGCGCCGCTCGCTCGTAGCGCGCGAGACGACGATCCGCATCGGGTAGGGCTGGATCCCGCAGCGTGCGATCGAGGGCACCGAGTGCCTCCGCGCCCGCGCCGTCCATGCGCGCGATCTCATCAGCGATGGCATCGAGTTGCTTGCGCAGGCCGCGGCGCGTGAAGCCCTTGGCCCACGGCCGAGCCTCGTCGACGGCCACGCGGGCGTCACTCCAGCGGCCGAGGCGCGCGAGCGCTGCTGCCCGCCCGATCCGCGTCCAGGCCTCCAGGGAATCGAGATCCCCGAGCTCCTCCCCCACCGGGGGCAGCGAGAGGGAGCCCATGTGGAGCAGCCGCTGCTGCTCGTGCTCGCCATCGTCGCGCAGCATCGAGAGGTAATCGAGGGAGGCGTCGAGGTCCGCCAGGGCCTCCTCGGGGCGGCCGAGCGCGATGAGTGCCTGGGCCGCGCGGGTGCGCTGCAGGGCCACGGAATAGGACTGGCCCTGCGCACGCGCGGCCTGCTCGCGTGCGCGCGCGTCGGCGAGGAAGGCCTCAGCCTGGTCGCGCATGGCCGACTCATCTGCCATCCGTCCACTATGGCGCACGTCACATCGATGCGTGCCCAGGGGTGTCCTCGTGCGAATCCCGAGGGGATTCCGTGGCCCACGTCACTCGCTGGACATGTCGAGTCCACGGCCGGGACGCGTCGACGGATGATGATTTATGCGGATCCCACCGGATCCCAAGAGATATCGACGGACCGCCCACAAGGTGGTCGAGGAGGAACCATGAAGACCCTGCTGACGTGGCTGAAGCCCAAGCCGGGCAGCCCGGAGACCATCCGCCGCACCTGGGATCGCGAGCGTGCGCGCGCCATGTCACCGTCGCACCGCGACGAGATCGACGCGATCTTCTCGCGCTACCTCTAGCCCGCCGCGGCCCGTGGAGTCGTATGGCGCGGGCCGCATGCCGCCGGATTGTGCGGCTGGGAGCGAGTTTCCTCGTCACCTAGCCGCACAATCCGCGTGAGGTCGCTGATCCGGCTCGCCAGTGTCAGGATCATGTAAGGACCTCTGCGAACGGCCCGGCTCGGGGAACATCCGTCCCGGAGGAGGCGTCACCATAGAGAGACGCCGGGCTCGGGCACTCCGCCGGGCCGCCGACGAGGAGGACAGACGTGAACGACGACACGACGGGCCGAGACCCCTACGCGCCGGAGCCGACACCCCCGACACCGGCTGAGACGCCGGGCATGGGTGACACCCGCGCCTATCCCACCCCGGCTGATCCCTACGCCGCTCCTGCAGCGCCGGCTGATCCCTACGCCGCTCCTGCAGCGCCGGCTGATCCCTACGCCGCTCCTG
>CAZLNF010000066.1:0-9674 GCA_964560885.1 uncultured Actinomyces sp.
CCGTGATCGGCATGATGCCGAGGTTCATGCCGATGTTCTCGAAGGTCTGGAAGGCAAGCCACGCGACGACACCCGCCGCCACGAGTCGGCCGTAGAGCTCACCGGCGCCCAAGGCGATGCGCATGCCCCGCCAGAGCACGATGCTGAGCAGGAGAATGGTGATGGCAGCACCGATGAAGCCCGCTTCCTCGCCGATCACGGTGAAGATGAAGTCGCTCTCGTTGACGGGTACGAAGTTGCCCTGTGTTTGCGGACCCTCGAAGAGCCCGCGTCCCCAGAGCCCCCCGCCGCCGATAGCGATGCGCGCCTGTGTGGCGTTGTAGGCCGCGGTGGTGGTCGCCTCGTCAGGATTGACGAAGGACGTCAGGCGCGCGATCTGGTAGTCCCTGACGAAGCCGAGCTGCCAGGCGATGACCGCCGCCGTGATGCCACCCACGAGGAGTCCGGCCACCCATCGCGTGCGCGCACCCGAGACGGCCACCATGGTCACCACGATCGTGCACATGATGAGGACCGTGCCGGTGTCGTTCTGCAGCAGGACCAGGCCGATGGGGATGGCGGCGAGGCCGAGTGCCAGGGCCACGTCGCGATCGCGCGGCTCTGCCTCGGCGTCGCGCTTCTCCGACAGGATCACGGCCAGGATGAGGACGATCGCGACCTTCGCGAACTCCGACGGCTGGAGGGTGAAGCCACCTGGCACCTGCACCCAGGCGCGGGCGCCGGCGATGGTCGTGCCGAGCGGCGTGTAGACCAAGAGGATGCCCACGATCGCCAGGCCATAGAGGATCGGTGCGTAGGCACGCAGCAGCCGGTAGTCGAGTCGCGACACGATGAAGGCGAGCACGAGCGCGAGGGCGATGTTGACCAGGTGCCGATTGAGGAAGTACTGCGGGTCATCGCCGGCGAGATCGGACCGGCTGGCCGACCAGACGAAGAGCGAACTGCTGACGCTGAGGACGAGCGCGGCACCGAGGAGCCACCAATCCAGGCGGCGCCAGTACGACTGACGGCCCTCCTGCCTCGCTCCGATGAAGCGGCGGCCCGATGGCGCCTCGGACAGGCTCATGGCGTGGCCTCCGGCGTGACGGGGGTGCCGTCAGGGCGCACCACCGGAAGGGTGCGCGATGGTGCGCCACCGATAAGCACGCTCTTCGCCGGATCCACGATCCCGTCCACGACGCCGAAGAGCGCCTCGTAGATCGTGCGGACCCCCGGGCCGGCAGTGAGCGAACCGGTGCCACCGCGCGTGACCATCATGACGACGGCGTACTGGGGATCATCAGCGGGCGCGAAGCTGGCGTACCACGCGGTGGTGGAGTTATCGCTGAAGACCTGAGCGGATCCTGTCTTGGAGGCGATGGGGATCTCATCGAGCGGGAATCCCTCGAAGGGCACGCGACCGGTGCCCTCCGAAGTGACACCCGCGAGGGCGGCGCGCAGGAAGTCGAAGGTGCCCTCCGGTGCGGGCACCTCGCCGCGCACGACCGGATCGAACTGCTGCACGACTTCACCACGACTGCTGAGGATCGCCTTGGCCACCTGTGGCTGGTAGACGGTGCCGCCGTTGGCAATCGTGGCGTAGGCCATAGCGAGTTGCAGCGGCGTGATGCCTGTGTCGCCCTGACCGATCGACGCGTTGATCGCGTCGCCGTTGCGCCAGCGGAAACCGTCGAGGCAATTCTCCTTGGCCAGCGCGGTGTAGTACTCCGCCAGCTTGGGATCGTCTTCGCGCAGCTGCGAGAACCCCTCCTTGGCGTCGGCGCACCATTGCTCGCGACGCTGCTCCCACACGCGGAGCTTCTCGTCACGACCCGAGACCAGGCCTGCGGCCTCATTGGGCAGGTCGATGCCCGTGGCTTCGCCGAGGCGGAATGCGGCCGCCGTCTCCGCGATGGGATCGGGCGCACCCTGCGGTGCGTAGAGCCCGCCGCCCTTGAGCCACATCTCGTCGGCGATCCGGTAGAAGACCGTGTTGCATGAGACCTCGAGAGCACGCTGCAAGGTGATCGGACCGAATCCCGAAGACTCGAAGTTGCGGAAGCGCTGCGAACCCACGGTGTAGTCCGCCGGACACGGATAGGTGCCACCTAGGTCGTAGCCCTCGCGTGCTGCCGCGACGGTGGTCACGGCCTTGTACGTCGAGCCGGGTGCGTAGGTGCCCTGCGTCACCGTCGACGACAGCGCACGGTCCGCCAGCAGTCGTTCGTAGTCGCGGGTGGAGATGCCCCCGACCCACAGCTGCGGGTCGTAGGTGGGATAACTCGCCATGGCGAGCACCGCGCCGGTGCGCACGTCAATGACGACGGCGGCACCGGTGTCGGCGATATCGCCGAGATCCCGCGCGCGCTCCACGGAATCGGCCAGTGCCTGCTCGACCACGGTCTGGAGGTTGGCGTCGATGTTGGTGACGACGTAGTTGCCCGCCACGGGATCAGACTCCGAGACGGTACCGGTCACACGACCCACCTGGTCCACCGCCAGGGTCGTGATGCCGGGAATGCCGCGCAATTCCAGGTCGTACTGCGCCTCGAGGCCATTGCGGCCCACGAGGTCACGCGACCGCAGTCGGGCCGGGTCGGTGCTCTCGCCCTGCGCATCGAGCTGTTCCTGGGTCACCGGGCCGACGTAGCCCAGGACGTGGGCCATGTTGGTGTCGAAGGGACTCGGGTATTCGCGCACGGCCTCGAGCTGCGCCGTGACACCAGGGAAGTCGGCGCGGCGTTCCATGATCGTGAGCGCGGTCTCGGTCGCGACGTCCTTGGCAATCGGCACAGGCTGATAGGGCGAGCCGTCCCAGCACACGGGCAGGGGCGGAGCGCCCTCGGTCCCGCAGGGCATGAGCTTCTGCTCGATGGAGTCGCTCGAGACTCCGAGTGCATCGGCGAGGCGGTCGAGGACGGCGACACCGTCGTCCTCCTCGCGCGCGAGGATGGTGCGGTCGACAGAGACGACGAGTGAGGTGCGGTTGGCCACGAGGGGGCGTCCGCGCTGATCGAGGATGAGCCCGCGCACCGCTGGCGTGATGACCTCACGTGTGGTGTTGCTCGCGGCCTGGGCGGCGTACTCCTCCCCCACGACGAGTTGGAGGTAGAAGAGTCTCGCCACCAAGGTGCCGACCAGGGAGACGATGAGGACGCCGAGGACGACCAGGCGCAGGTGCGACCTGTCGCTCATCGCGCCCTCCTCGGTTGGTCCGGCCCCTGACGCGCCCAATGGCCGCGCCAGCAGGCCGACAAAGCCGCCCCGGTCGGGCTAGCCCGGTCCACGGTACGCCCGGGTGGGCGGGGAGTCCCCCTTGGCGCGACCGGCGGCGTCCGATATTCGGTGAACACGCGTCAGCGTGGGTAGGCCTCCGGCACGGCCCACCGGCACAGTCGGCGCAGGGGAAGCATGAGGACGAGGCCAAGCACGAGCGCGTACGCCGCCGCGCTGAGCATGAGGCCCACGACGTCCTCCCAGCGGACGCGCGGGTCACCCAGGAGGCCTCCGAGCACGGCACCCGCCAAGACGACGAGCGGTGCCGCGAGCGCGCCCAGGATCGCGAAGGACCACCAGGGGCGGTCATCGGACTCGGCGAATCTCCCCACGGCGTAGCCCACCACCGTGAGCAGCAGGGCGCTGATCCCGATCGTCCCTGCCGCCGGTGGCGCAATGTCGAGGAGCAGGCCGCCCGCAAACCCCGCGAGAGCACCCGTCGCCGCGCCGAATTGCGAGGCAAGGATGACGACGACGACGAGGACCAGCGTCGGCGTGGCCCCGGGGAAGGGCAGGGGGGCGAGCACCGTGACCTCGATGAGTACGGCGAGCAGCAGGAGGATCGCGGAGACGACGGCGCGGCGTACGGGCATCAGCCACCCCCCACCGGTGGCACGAGGGTGGAGCGCGGAGGCGACTCCGGTGCGCGCAGCACCACGCCGACGATGTCCAGGCGCGAGATATCGGCATAGGGCTCGAGGATGGCCGAGCGGGTGAGCTGGCCCTCCGTGCCCCGCATCTCCGCGACAACCCCGATGGGGATCCCCGGGGCATAGGGGCGCCCGCCCTCAGAACCGAAGGAGACGACCACGTCCCCCACATCGACCACGGCGAGGGGGTCGAGGAGCTGCATCGTGAGGGAGTCCTGACGGCCCGTGCCCGAGACGATGCCGATCTGTGAGGTCCCTGAGAGTCGACCGCCCACGGAGGAGGTCGCATCCACGATGAGGAGGACCGTGGAGGTCGTGGGTCCGACGTCGATGGTGCGGCCTACGAGCCCGGCGCCACTGATGACGGACATGTCACGCTCCACGCCGTCACGGCTACCCGCGTCGATCGTGACCGTCCACGCGAAACCCTGCGCCGGTCCTACCGCGATGACCTGCGCGGGGACCGTCTCGTAGTCATTCGTCGAGACGAGACCGAGCAGAGCCTCCAGATCGGCGACGCGCGCGCGATCGTTGGCCACGGTGTCGAGCTCTGCCTGCAGCCGAGCGTTGTCTGCCTCCAACTGTGCGATGCGCGCGTCGGCGTCGCCCAGCCCGCCGAGTGACTCGATGAGACCGCGCACCGGCACCACGAAGGTCGCCATCGCCCGCTCAGCAGAGCCCAGCACGGTCTCCCCCGCGACACGCAGTGGTCGTGTGGGGCCGCTCTCCCCACCCCGCAGGTCGAAGACGATGAGGGTGATCGAGACGAGCACCAGGATGGCGAGGACGATCCTCGATCGCCGGGTGTCCCTCATCGCGCGCGGGAGCGGTCGCCTAGTGGCGCGGCTCGGAGATGAGGACCTGCTGCAGCGCCTCGAACTCCTCCACGCACTTGCCCGAGCCGAGCGCTACGCAGTCGAGCGGCTCGTCAGCGACGACGATGGGCATGCCGGTCTCGTGGCGCAGCCGCTCGTCGAGTCCCGTGAGGAGGGCTCCTCCGCCCGTGAGGACGATGCCGCGGTCCATGATGTCGCCCGAGAGCTCGGGGGGCGTGCGGTCCAGGGTGGTCTTGACCACGTCCACGATGGCGTTGACGGGCTCGTCGATGGCCCTGCGGATCTCCTCGGCCGTCACGACCACGGTGCGCGGGAGGCCGCTGACCAGGTCGCGGCCGCGGATCTCAGCGTGTGGCTCATCGGGCATGGGGAATGCCGACCCGATGGCAACCTTGATCTCTTCCGCGGTGCGCTCACCGAGCAGCAGCGAGTACTCCTTCTTGACGTACTGGATGATCGCGTTGTCGAGTTCGTCACCACCAACGCGAATAGAAATAGAAGTGACGATGCCACCGAGTGAGATGACAGCGACCTCAGTGGTGCCACCGCCGATGTCGACGACCATGTTGCCGGTCGGCTCGTGCACCGGCATGTTGGCACCGATGGCGGCCGCCATGGGCTCCTCGATGATGTAGACCTTGCGTGCACCGGCCGCGTAGCCGGCGTCCTTGACCGCGCGCTGCTCCACGCCGGTGATGCCCGAAGGCACGCAGATCACCAGGCGAGGCTTGGCGAGGTGACGACGACGGTGGACCTTCTGGATGAAGTAGCGCAGCATCCGCTCGGTCGTGTCGAAGTCGGCGATGACGCCGTCCTTGAGTGGCCGAATCGCCACGATATTGCCCGGGGTGCGGCCGATCATCTTCTTGGCCTCGGAGCCCACGGCGAGGATCCCGCCGGTGTTTTGGTTGATCGCGACGACCGAAGGCTCGTTCAAGACAATGCCACGCCCGCGCACGTAGACGAGGGTGTTAGCCGTGCCGAGATCGACGGCCATATCTCGGCCGACGAACGACATCGTGTTGGACACTCACCCTCCCATGACAGGGCCCGCGGCGTGACGGGTGTGAACCATGGTACGGGTCAGGGCCGGAACGCCCCAACGCCCCGTGAAACTCAGGCCTCGCTCACGCGTCGGGCACGCTCGACCTCGAGGGCACGCAGCGCCTCTTCGAGTCGCTCCGCCGTCCCCTGGTCGATGGACAGGTCATAGGCAGCTGGGACGACCCCGCCGAGGTCGGCGCGATAGTCGTGACCGCGGCTATCGAAGTTGCCGGGGGTGATGTGGGTGGCGAAGAGGGTGTCCACCATCACCTGGGCCCAGGTGATGCCGGGGACCCACACCATCCCCTCGGGGACGTTGCGGCCCCGTGGCCGCTGCGCGAGCCACGGGGGTCGCCGGAAGGCCACGGTGGGCTCGAAGCGGACCACCGGATCCCCGTCGTGCTCGAGGAACCACACGCGCGGACGAGGGTCCGGCAGCGCGTCGGGGATCTGCTCGGGCCGATCGATCGTGATGGACTCCCGAGCAGTCGCTGCATGGAAGGCCACGGAGTCGGGACCCCCAGGGGTGCCGACCCACAGTGCCGCCGCGATACCCAGGCGATCGAGGTCACTCGTTCCACCGGGGATCGCAGCCTGCTGCACGCGCGCGCCCAGGCTCTCGCCGTAGAGGAGCAGTCGCGGACGACGCTCGCGCCCGGCGAGATCCGATGCGATGCCTTCGAGGAGTAGCGACTGCGTGCGTCCTGCCAACTCGACACGATCAAGGGAGAGGAAGGACGGCAGCAATCCGTATCCGACAGCGACGGTCGCAGTATCACCGCGGAGGAGGATCTCGAGGATGTCGACCGGAGTGGGATTGGCGTAACCACTGCCTGCTGGTGCGCCAATGAGCAGTGTCGACCGGTCATACGCTCCCGTGCGACGCAGCTCCGCGAGCGCTAGCGCCACCCGCTCCTCCGGGGTCCCTGCCGAGTCGTAGCCCACGAAGACGCGGACGCCGGGCATGGTCATGGGTGAGCCGGTCACGCGCTCGACCACGTCTGCAGGCACGCTCGAGCCCACGAAGCGCGCCCCCTCGCGGCCCACGGTGGTGAAGTCGACGAGCGATCCGGGGCCGCCCGACACGGTCTCGAGCGCCGGAGGCGTGGCGAATCCCGGCTCGATGGCGCGACCCCCGCCCTCCAGGCGGCTTGAAGCCTCCGCGCGGGCCGCATGGAAGGCGCCGACCGCGGTCGCTCCCGCGATGCTCACTCCGACGACTCGACGTACGCGCTGCTCCATGCTGGGCATGCCACCGCCGCGGACGCCGATGCTTCCTGTCACGACGTAGGCGGCTGCACCACTCGCCACGGTGAGCGCGGCGACGAATCCCGGGCGCACGCGAGAGGGCCACGACATGAGCGTGGGTCGTGCGGCGGCGTAACCGCCCGCAGCCGCGGCAGCGGCCGAAAGCCCCAGTCGGATTCGCGTGCGTCGATGCACGCGGATCAGCCCAGCGCGGGGAAGAAGAGCGCGATCTCGCGTGCCGCGGACTCCGGCGAATCCGAGCCGTGCGTGACGTTGTACTGCGTCTCCGTGGCGAGGTCACCGCGAATCGTGCCGGGAGCTGCGTTGGCAGGGTTGGTCGCGCCCATCATGGTGCGCCACGACGCGATGGCCTCGGGGCCCTCAATCACGGCGGCAAGGAGCGGGCCTGAGGTGATGAAATCCACGAGGTCGCCGAAGAAGGGCTTCTCGGCGTGCTCGGCGTAGTGCGACTGCGCCACCTCGACCGGGATGGTGCGCAGCTCCAGCGCGACGATCCGGAAGCCCTTGCGCTCGATGCGCGACAGCACCTCCCCCACGAGGCCGCGGGCGACACCGTCGGGCTTGACGAGGACGAGAGTGCGCTGAGACAAGGAGACTCCTTCAGGGTGGGATGCCTCAGGAGCCTATCCGGAGGCCGGACCCGACGGATCGGCAGAGCCAGCAGCATCGGCCTCACGACCCAGGCGGATGGCCACGCCCCACAGCAGCGCGAAGATCCCGCCGACGATGAACATCGCGGGAGCGAGTAGCCCCGTGAGCACGACGAGCACCTGAAGTCCCCAGCCCACCGGGATGGCCCACGGGCGTGTGACGTAGCGCGCGAGGACGATGAGGGCGAGTGCGAGGACCACACCGCCCGTGATGCCGAGCCAGGCAGGCACCGACACAGTCCCCACCACGAGGACGACGGGGATGGCGAGGATGACGACGATCGCCTCGAGAGAGAGGACTGCAGCTCCCAGCACTCTCATCGCGGCACGCTCAACGCCCCGGGCGCATCAGCATGGATCGCGCCTGGCCTGCCGTGACGACAGACCCCGTGACGATCACGCCTGACGCGGCGTACGTGTCTGCTTCCTCAGCGAGTCGGATGCCGGCATCGAGACCGTCGGCCAAGCGACGGCATGAGGTCACGCGGTCCTCCCCGAAGACCTCGACTGCCAAGGCATCAAGGGAGTCGACGTCGAGCCGACGCGGCGAGTCGTTCTCCGTCACCACGATCTCGTCGAGCACGGGCTCGAGCGCCCGGAGGATCCCGAGGACGTCCTTGTCCGCGAGCACCGCGACGACGCCGACCAGGTGGGTGAAGGCAAAGGACTCGGAGAGCGCATCTGCCAAGGCTGCAGCACCGGCAGGGTTGTGCGCCGCGTCGATGATCACGGTCGGCCCGCGCCTCACGACTTCAAGGCGACCCGGCGACGTGACCGCGGCGAAGCCCTCCCGCACGCTGTCGGGATCGAGGGCGAGCGCACCGCCTCCGATGAACGCCTCGGTGGCGGCGAGCGCCACGGCGGCATTGCGCGACTGATGTGCGCCGAAGAGGGGCACGAAGACGTCGTCGTAGGTGCCGGTCAGTCCCTGGAGGGTGAGGACCTGGCCACCGACAGCCACAGTGCGATCCAGCACCGCGAATGCCTTGCCTTCCCATGCAGCGGGTACGCCGAGCTCGTCGATGCGCGCCTGGAGCACCTCGGCTGCCTCGGGATCCTGCTCGGCGATGACGGCGAAGCTGCCGTCCTTGATGATGCCCGCCTTCTCCGTCGCGATCAGGCTGATGGTGTCGCCAAGAATGTCCGCGTGGTCCATGGCGACCCTGGTGACGACAGACACCTGCGGCTGGCACACGGAGGTCGCATCCCAGGTCCCGCCCACACCGACCTCGACGACGGCCACGTCGACCGGGGCATCGGCGAAGGCGGCGTAGGCGATCGCCGTGAGCGTCTCGAAGTACGTGACGGGCGTGCCGCCTTCCTCCTCCGCGCGGGCGTCCACGCTGGCGATGAACGGGGCCACATCGCCCGCAATCGCCATGAAGCGTTCGGCCGAGATGGGCTCGCCATCGATTTCGATGCGCTCGCGCATGTCGACCAGGTGCGGGCTGGTGTAGAGGCCGGCACGCAGGCCGAGGGCACGCAGGAGGGAGGCAATCATGCGCGCCGTCGAGGACTTGCCGTTGGTGCCGGTCACGTGGATGACCGGGTAGGCATGCTGCGGCTCTCCAAGGAGGTCCATGATCGCGCTGATTCGCGACAGGGACGGGTCGATGGCGTTCTCCGGCCAGCGGCCGAGGAGCTCCGCCTGGAGCTCGGCGTACCCGGGGGGGACACTGCCGCGGGCAGACGGGACATCCTCGGGCGACTCGGTCACGTCTTCCACCCTAGTAGGCGCCTCCTAGGATGAGCGCCCATGAGCTCCCGCCTCCCAGACAAGCCCAGCATCGACGGCATCGAGAAGCGCTGGGTCGAGGCGTGGGATGCCGACGGCACCTACCTCTTCGACCGCACCCGGACTCGGGATGAGGTCTACTCGATCGACACTCCACCGCCCACCGTGAGCGGTTCGCTCCACGTCGGTCACGTCTTCTCCTACACCCACACCGATTGCATCGCCCGCTACAAGC
>CAZLNF010000067.1:0-7736 GCA_964560885.1 uncultured Actinomyces sp.
GGTGACATCGTCGCTACGCCGGAGTTCGCGGCGCGCGTGTTGGCGCTGTCCGAGGAGACCGGTCGCTCGCCCGAGGACGTCTCCGCCGATGCTCGTCACTGTCTCGAGGAGATGGTGGCGACGGTCGAGCCGCGCAGCACTCAGGCATGGGACCGATTCGGGGCCTGGCTCTCGCGTTCGTACTCGATTGACGCCTCCAGCGAGGGGCTGCGGCATATCCGCGCACTCGGGCTGAAGCACTCCCTCGTCTTCTTGCCCAATCACCGCTCCTATCTCGACCCGCTCGTGCTGCGTCGAGTCCTCGTCGACTACGGCTTCCCCCCCAACTTCGTGCTGGGCGGGATGAATCTCGCGAAGTGGCCGGCATCGGTGCTTGCCAAGCGCGCTGGGCTCATCTTCATCCGTCGAAGCACGCGCGATGACCCCGTCTATCCGGCGATGATGCGCCTCTATCTCGGGTGCCTGCTCAAGCTGCATGCCAATCTCGAGTGGTACTTCGAAGGTGGGCGCACCCGCACGGGCAAGCTCAGGCCGCCGCGGATGGGAGTGCTGCGCTACCTCATCGATGCCTTCGCGGAGAACTGCGCCGACCCGATGGCCCCGCCGGGCGAGGATGTCTACTTCATCCCTGTGTCGATCGTGTACGACCAGCAGCACGAGGTAGAGGCGATCTCCTTCGAGGACACCGGCGGCAAGAAGACGCCGGAGAGCCTGCGCTGGCTCTATGGATTCGCGCGAGCCCAGTCGACGCGACGTGGCCAGGTGCACGTGCGCTTCGGAGAGCCCCTGTCTTTGCTCGAGAGCCTGGCCGATGCGCGCGAGCGTGCGGGCTCCGACGACCCCATCACGGTTGTTCCGCGTGTCGCCTTCGACATCGCCAACCGCATCAACGCCGCTACGCCGATTACGCCCTCGGCCCTCATCACCTTTGCGCTGCTCGACAACGAGGGCCGCGCACTCACCCTGGCCGAATTGCTCGACGTCCTCGATCCGCTGCTTGTCTACGTGCGAGAGAGGCACCTCCCCCTCACATCGGAGATCGACCTCGCCCGCCCCGACGAACTCCGCCAGGCGCTGCGCACGCTTGAGCGGGAGGGCGTGGTCGAGGCCTACGACGGCGGACTGGAGCCGGTCTTCGCCGTAGCCCCCGATCGCTACCACGAAGCTGCCTTCTATCGGAACACTCTCGCTCACTGGTTCGTCTACCGAGCTATCGCCGAGAACGCTCTGCTCGCTGCTGCCGAGTCCGGCGGCGACGTCGTCGAGGCCACCTGGTCGGCCGCACTCGAACTCCGCGACCTGCTGAAGTTCGAGTTCTTTTTCCCGCGCAAGCGGGAATTCGCCGAAGACATCCGCGCCGAGGTCGATCTCGCGCGGCCGGGATGGTCAGGGGAGAAGCTCGACCACGATGGAGTCCTCAACGCCCTCGACCAGACGCACCTCTACGTGTCCCACCGGATCATCGGGCCGTTCCTCGAGGCCTACCTCGTGGTCGCCGCTCGCCTGGCCGACCGCGATCCCGGTTCGCCGATCGACCAGGATGCCCTGGTGCAGGAGTGCCTGGGCATCGCCAAGCAAGATTGGCTCATGCACCGGCTCCACAGTCCCGAGTCGATCTCCCGCGACCTCATGCAGGGAGCCCTGAAGCTGGCGGATAACCGTGGACTCCTCGCGGTGGGCGGCGAGGAGCTGCGGACCCAGCGTGAGGCATTCCGCGATGAGTTGCGCGCGGCCGTGGAGCGCATCGGTGTCGTCCGGCGGGCGGCCATGGCTCAGATCGAGGGCGATGGACGCCGCACCATCTCGAGGATCATGCGGAGGAGTTGATCGTGCCCGACATCGACGGACTTGTCGCCGAAGTCGAAGACTCACCCGAGGGCCCCGGGATCGGAGCATTCTTCGACTTCGACGGGACGCTCATCGACGGCTACTCCGCCGTCGCGTACTTCCGCGATCGTCTGCTCGCGCGCGACGTCGGCACCAACGAGCTCCTGCGCTCACTCGTGGAGAGCGTCAATGTCGAGGTCCGCGGTCGAGACGTCCACCGACTCGTCGAGATCGGCGTGGGTGCATTGGGCGGGCGCACCACCGAGGACATCGACAAGATGGGCGAGCGGCTCTTCCGCAAGAACATCGCCCAGATGATCTTCCCCGAGGCCCGCGCGCTCATCGCCGCTCACAAGGCACGCGGCCACACCGTGGTCATCGCGTCATCCGCCCTTTCCTTCCAGGTTGAGGCGGCCGCCCGCGATCTCGGCATCGACGACATCCTCTGCACGCGCATGGAGTCCCGCGACGGAGTGCTCACCGGATTCGTCGACGGGCCGATCCTCTGGGGAGATGCAAAGGCCCAGGCAGTCCGAGAGTTCGCAGCGGAGCGCGGCATCGACCTCGCACGCTCCTTCGCCTACGGCAACGGCGCGGAGGACCTCGCCTATCTCGCGACCGTCGGCAATCCGCGACCGCTCAATCCCGCTGATGGGCTCGCCGCGGCAGCGGCAGAGCGCGGTTGGTCCACCGCGCGACTGTCACGTCCCCAGCACCTCACTCCCGAGCTCGTCGTCAGGTCCGTCGCGGCATACGGCGGTGTGGTGGCGGGGCTCGTCGCGGGGCTCGGCCTGGGCCTGGTGAATCGGGACCGGCGTACTGCCGTGGAGATCACCGCGTCCGTGGGCTCCGAGCTGGCACTTGCGGCTGCCGGCATCACGATGAATGTCGCGGGAGCCGAGAACCTCTGGGCGGCGCGCCCCGCGGTCTTTATCTTCAACCACCAGAGCCAACTCGACGTCATCATCATGGCGTCGCTCCTGCGCAGCGACTTCACGGGCGTCGCGAAGAAGGAACTCAAGACCGACCCCATGTTTGCCCCGCTGGGCTGGCTGGCCGATGTCGCCTTCGTCGACCGTGCCAATACCGAGGAGGCCAAGAAGGCGCTGGCGCCCGCGGTCGAAGCCCTGAGGGAGGGGCGCTCTCTGGCGATGGCACCCGAGGGCACGCGCTCTGCGACACCGCGGCTTGGGCGATTCAAGAAGGGTGCCTTCCACGTCGCGATGCAGGCCGGCGTGCCCATCGTGCCGGTCGTCATTCGCAATGCCGGTGAGCTCATGCCTTCCCACGGCGTCCTTATCTCTTCGGGAACCCTTGATGTCGCCGTGCTTCCCCCGGTGCCGACGAAGGACTGGAACCGCGACGACATCGACCGTGAGGTGGAGCGCGTGCGCGACATGTATCTCGAAACTCTTGCCCACTGGCCCCGCTAGGCGCCATACAGGTAAGGACAACCGGGTCAGCGGGGATGGATCAGCGTCATTCCGGGCGGCTGGTCGGGGGTGCCGATGAGTGCGAAGGCATCGGGCACGTCGTCGAGTGAGATGGTGCGCGACACCAGGAGCTCCGGACGTAGGCGACCGCTCGTGACGAGATCGAGCAGCTCCGGGTAGTCGTGCGCGGCGAGACCGTGGCTGCCGAGGACCTCGAGCTCCCGTGAGATGACCATGTGCATGGGGACGGGATCGACCGCCGTCCCGGGCGGCAGCAGTCCCACCTGCACGTGGCGGCCGCGCGGCCGCAGGCTGGCGATCGACGTCCGGCACGCCGTGTCGTCGCCGATTGCCTCGATAGAGAGGTGAGGTCCGCCCGACGTGGCGTCGCGGATTGCCCCGACGAGGTCAGGAGCGGGCTCGAGTGCCTCGGCGGCACCGAGCCTGAGCGCGGTGTCGCGGGCGGCGGCCGATGGATCGATGACCGTGACGCGGGCCCCGAGGGCGCGCGCGATGGCGAGTGCTGCGAGCCCCACGCCTCCGGCCCCGTGCACGGTGACCTCCTCGCCCGCGTGCGCACGACCGATGGTGGCTACGGCGCGGTATGCCGTAGCGACACGACAGCCGAGTGAGGCGGCGATGTCGAAGGAGACGTCGTGCGGCAACTTCACGAGATTGACGTCGGCTGCGGGCAGGGCGACGTACTCCGCGAAGCCGCCCCAGCCGTCGAAGCCAGGCTGCCACTGGTGCGGGCACACCTGGTGATTGCCCGATTCGCAGACGAGGCAGCGCCCGCATGCGCACACGAAGGGGACGGTGACGCGATCGCCGACTCGCCACCGGGTGACCTCGGGGCCGACCTCGGCGATGACCCCGGCGAACTCGTGCCCCGGCACATGGGGGAAGGACGAGACGTTGTCGTGGCCGTGCCAGGCGTGCCAGTCGCTGCGGCACAGACCTGCGGCCTCGACGCGCAGCACAATGCCGTCGGCCGGTGGCGTGGGGTCGGCCACCTCGGTGACGTGCCAGGGCTCAGCCAGGGAGTCGTAGACGACCGCGCGCATGGGCGAAGGCTATGCCCGGATTCGCCAGACGCGGACAGGTCCGGGGGCTTTACTGGCGTCGTGGCTGAAGACAATCAGGGGGGGCCGCAGGTCCAGCCGGGACTCGAGGCGAATTCCATCGGATTCGTCGACGCCGTATCGATCGGACTCAACGCCACCTCTCCGGCGTACTCCTTGGCGGCGGTCCTCGGGCCGATCGTCGTGCTGGTCGGCGTCGCGGCGCCGGGCGCGCTCCTCGCCTCCTTTGTGCCGATGCTGCTCATCGCGAGTGCCTTCTACTTCCTCAACCGAGTCGATCCGGACTGTGGCACGACCTTCTCGTGGGTGACGCGTGCGATGGGTCCCTGGTTCGGATGGATGGGTGGCTGGGCCATCGCGATGACCGGCGTACTCGTCGTCGGCTCGCTCGCCGACGTGGGCGTGAAGTTCTCACTCCTGATGTTCGGCCAGGAGGAGTTGGCATCCAACGACACCGTCGTCATGGCACTAGCCGTAATTCTCATCCTTGTGATGACCTGGATCTGCGTCATCGGCACGGAGCTCTCCGGGCGCCTGCAGACGGTGCTCAACATCGCGCAGGTCGTCGCGCTCATCATCTTCGCCGTCGTCGCGATCTATAGGGGAGCCAGCGGGCAGGGACTGCCCGGAGCGGTGAGCCCGAATCTTGAGTGGATCAATCCCTTCGCTGCGGGCTCTGCGGCGCTCACCTCGGCGCTTCTGTTGGGGGTCTTCGCCTACTGGGGCTGGGAGTCGGCGGTCAACCTCAATGAGGAGACCACGGATTCCTCCAGCACTCCCGGACGCGCAGCCATCGTGTCGACCTTCATCCTCCTGGCGACGTACATGGGCGTGGCCATCGCCGTGCTCATGCTCGTAGGCCCGGCCTTCCTCGCCGACAATGCGGGCGAGGAGGAGATGGCCTTCGCGCTCATCGCTCAGGAGGCGCTGGGCGGCTTCGGCTGGATCGTGCTGCTGGCGGTGGCGGTCTCCGCGGTGGCATCGACCCAGACGACCATCATCCCGGCGTCGCGGACGGCGCTGTCGATGGCACGTCGCGCCGCCATCCCGGCGTACTTCGGTCGTGTCTCCGCTAAGTACCGCACGCCCGCCGTGTCCACGTGGTGGGTCGCGATCATCGCCATCATCTGGTACGTCATTGTGAGCTTCATCAGCGAGAATGCACTCTTCGATTCGCTCAGTGCTCTCTCGCTGCTCATCGCCTTCTACTACTCGCTTACCGGATTCGCCTGCGCGATCTACTACCGCAAGATGCTTCTCAAGAGCGCCAAGGCCTTCTTCCTGATC
Organism: uncultured Actinomyces sp.; assembly: GCA_964560885.1. Lineage (GTDB taxonomy): Bacteria > Actinomycetota > Actinomycetes > S36-B12 > S36-B12 > Mxb001. Next base: position 5,630 of record CAZLNF010000067.1, read on the forward strand.
GGACTCGGCCCGGTGATCGGTGCGGTGCTCCTCATCTGGCTGCTCGTGCTCTCAGCCGTCGAGATGTCCAATCCCGAGAACTCCTACGGCGGCGTCTCGTGGTTTGGCCTGGGTCCACCACTCGTGATCGGGATCTTCCTCTTTGCCCTCGGATTCATCTTCATGGTGACTTCGCGCATTGTTGACACTGCCTTCTGGAAGGAGCGTCCCAGCGTGGTCGAACCCGATCTGGTCCCGGCGTCCGAGGGCGGTGACGAACGATGAGCCTTGCCGTCGGATACAACGGTGGCGCTAGCGCTCGCCATGCCCTTCGGGCGGCCATCGTGCTCGCGCGCGACTTGGACGAGACGCTTCTCATCGTGTGCGGCGTCGCTCCTGCGGGCGGCATGGGCGAGGAGTACAGCGTTACGGAGGATGCGATCGTCGAGGAGCTCGCGCCGGCGGTCAATGAAGCGGTGATCGAGGCCCGTGAAGCAGGGGTCGAGGCTGAGGCGATCCTCGTGGATGCCGATCCCGTCGGGGCGCTGGAGACCGTCATGGAGGAGCGCCGGCCCCGCATGCTCGTTGTGGGCTACGGCGAGTCGGGGCGTATCCGCGCGGCCCTCTTCGGTGCCGTGGCGCCCAAGCTCGTGGAGCGATCCGATATCCCCGTGCTCGTCGTGCCGTAGGCACGCGTGGGCGCGAACTTTGGGTAGAAAGTGCCCTCCAAGGGCGTTTTCCACCCAAAGTTCGGGCCTGAGGGCATGCGCGGCTCGTGTGCCTGCGATGTAGGGAACCGACGAAGGGTGAGCACCGTCACCCTCTCCGGGGGCCGTGCGGAGCGGCCTTGCGGCCGGAGAGGACCCTGGAATCATGCTCGCCACACCGACGCCCAAGGGCATGCGCACGAGCGTGCGCACGCCCGGCACCTTCGTGCGCGACATCTCCCGGGCCATCCAGGACGCCCTTGACGGTGCTGTCCGCCGCGCTCCTGAGGGCTCCCTGACTCAGAAGCTCCTGCGTGGTGCGGCGCGCACGTGGCCGACCGCCTGGCTCATCGGCATCACCGCCCTGGCAGCTTGCACCGCCTGGGTGGCCGCGATCCTGCTCGGTATCTCCGCTCCCGTCCCCGCAGCGGCGGGCGCTGTCATCACCGTCGCGCTGTCCCTGAATCGCTCCATGCGCACGGGCCTGTCCCTGGTGGGTGCGACGGCCGCTGCACTCGTGGTGGCCTTCGCGCTGTACCAGTGGTGGGGGCTCCACGTCTGGACCGTCGGCGTACTCGTCGTGATCTCCCTCATCATCGGCCGGATGATGAGGCTCGGGCCTGAGGGCTCCTTGCAGATCCCGGTGACCGCGCTCTTCGTCTACTTCATGGGTGAGGCGCTCACCAACGAAGTGATCGTCACGAGGATCGTCGCGACACTGCTCGGCGTCGCGATCGGCCTCGTCTTCTCCCTCATTGCGCATCCGGAGCGCCCCGAGGAGCGCGTGACCGAGCGGCTCTCCGAGATCGGCGGGCGACTGGGGACCTTGCTCTCGGCCATGGGCGATGTCTCGGGCGACAGGCTCACCCGGCGCCAGGCGACCGAGTGGCTCACGGAGGCGCGCACCCTCGCGGTAGAGACACGTCACCTCGGCGAAGAGATCGAGGAGCTCGGCCTCGGCCGTCGATTCAGCGTGGGCAGTGAGCGAGCAGTGGGCCGCGCGATCCTCGAGCAGTTCTCCCTGCTCCAGCAGACCAGCGACCACGTCAACTCGATCGCGCGCGGGCTCTTCGATGCCACGTCACGCGGGGCCGTGCGCCTGCCCGAGGGCGTGGGCCAGATGCTCTCCTCCACCGGGGAGGCGCTCTCGGTGCATGCGGACTCGCTTGAGCGGGCGCTCGTCGATGGCGATCCCGCGACCGGGGTCCTCGCCGCACTCGAGGTAGTCGAGGAGGAGCGCAGTCGATCCGTCGCCGAACTCAAGGAGATCGACGACACCGGTGCGCTGCTGCTCGGCGGTTCCCTCGTGAACGAGGTCGACCAGATGGCCAAGCGCCTCGCGGGCAGCAACGGCCGCTAAGCGAGTTAGCGCAGCAGGCGGCCGTGACGATGACGCGTCACTGAGATTGCCTGCTCCTTCA
>CAZLNF010000067.1:7836-9603 GCA_964560885.1 uncultured Actinomyces sp.
TAGCGCAGCAGGCGGCCGTGACGATGACGCGTCACTGAGATTGCCTGCTCCTTCAACCACCTCGGCAGTTCCACCTCACCGGCGTCCGTCACGGGCTGGCGATCCACCGCGACTCCCGCTGCGTGCGCCGCGGCCAGCAACTCAGGGCTTGCCTCCCCGATCAGCCGCAGGCGCTCGACGCCCAGTGAGGAGAGTCGCTGCGCAAGGTCGGCGTCGCTCTCCTCGCGCGGATCCGACCAGATCACGGGTGTCCCGGTCGTCTGCGCCGCCAGCGCGAGCATGTCGTACGCCGGACCCATCAGCTCGGCGCGCACGACGACGCCATCGAGTCGGTGGTGCCGCAGGATGTTGCTCTCGCAGCGCAGCGCGGTGGGATCGAGGTCGACGGAGAAGCGGTCGGCCCATGCTGCGGCGTAGGACGCGCGCGCACGATCGATATCGAGTGCGGGAGGACTCCACGTGCCGTAGGAGTGCAGGTGGCTGGGTCCGCCCGGCTTGGCGCCGCCACCGATGGAGGAGCGCTTCCATCCACCGAAGGGCTGGCGCTGCACGATTGCCCCGGTGATGTGGCGGTTGACGTAGGCGTTGCCGACCTGCACGCGCGCCAGCCACTGCTCGATCTCCGCGGGGTCGAGGCTGTGCAGGCCACCGGTGAGGCCGTACTCCGGCGCGTTCTGGATCTCGATGGCCTCGTCGAGATCGCGCGCGCGCACGATGCCGAGGACGGGTCCGAAGCACTCGGTGAGGTGGAACCACGCGCCGGGCTGCACGCCCCAGATGACGCCCGGTGACCACAGGCGCGCATCCCCGAGCTGCTGAGGTTCCACGAGCCAGGTCTCACCGGGAGAGAGCTCGGTGAGGGCGCGCGCGAGGGGCCCGGAGGGTGGGTTGATGACAGGCCCCATGGTCGTGGCGGGGTCGGTGGCCCAGCCGACCTGGAGGGAGCGCACCGCATCGGCGAGGCGCCGCTTGAACGACGGGTCGTCGTAGACGCTCGCCTCGACGATCGCCAGTGATGCCGCCGAGCACTTCTGGCCCGCGTGGCCGAAGGCCGACTTCACGAGGTCCTTGATGGCAAGGTCGATATCGGCCGCCGCGGTGATGATGAGGGAGTTCTTGCCGCTCGTCTCGGCGCGCAGACGCAGGTCGGGTCGCCAGCCGAGGAAGAGATCGGCGGTGGCGAGCGACCCGGTGAGCACGACCTCGCTCACGCCCGGATGCGTCACGAGGTGCTTGCCGACCTCGTCGTCGGGGGTGGCCACGAGCTGCACCAAGTCCGGATCTACGCCGGCCTCGTGCAGTTGCGCGACGAGCAGCGCGCCGACCGCGCGCGCCTCGGGTGCGGGCTTGAGGATCGCGGCGCTGCCCGCGGCCAGCGCGTGCACCAATCCGGAGGCGGGGATCGCGTAGGGGAAGTTCCATGGCCCGGCGACGAGCACTACCTCATGCGGCTGCCAGTCGAGCCGCTCGGAAAGCTCCTCGTGCTCGCGGGTGAGGTGCGCAGCGTACGTCGTGAAGTCGATCGCCTCGCTGATCTCGGGATCTCCCTCGCGCAGGGTCTTGCCGGTCGTCGTCGCCATCGCGGCGAGCGTGTCGGCGCGATGCGCGGCCATCACCTCGGCCACGCGCGCGAGGAGATCGCGACGCTCCTGCCAGGACGTGCGTGCCCACCGCTCCTGTGCGGCGCGTGCGCGTGCGACGGCGTCGTCCACGCCCGCCGTCGTGGTCACCAGTGCGGGCTCGGCGGGGGCCGGCATGGCGAGGATC
>CAZLNF010000068.1:0-9546 GCA_964560885.1 uncultured Actinomyces sp.
GCGACCCGCGCACCGAGCGCGTCTTCTCCTTCCAGGCGATGTACGCCGGGCTCTCCCCCTACGACGCCCTCGCCATCTACGCCGTCATCGCCTACATGGACTCCGTCGCAGGGGTCTTCTTCCCCAAGGGCGGTATGCACGCGGTGCCCCAGGCGATGGCCGCGGCTGCCGAGAAGCACGGGGTGAACTTCCGTTACGGCACCGAGGTCACCCGAGTCGAGACGCGCGGCCAGCGTGCCGTCGCGGTGCACACGGCCGACGGCGAGCGCCTCGAGGCCGACGTCATCGTCCTCAACCCCGACCTGCCCGTCGCCTACCGCGACCTGCTCGGGCGTTCGCCGTGGAGTATCCGTCGTCTCGACTACTCCCCCTCCTGCTTCCTCCTCCTCGCGGGATCGTCGGCGTCGTACTCCCAGATCGCCCACCACAACATCCACTTCGGCCACTCATGGAAGGGCGTCTTCCGCGAGCTCATCGACGAGAAGCGACTCATGAGCGACCCCAGCCTCCTCGTGACCAATCCCTCGCACTCCGATCCCACGCTGGCACCGGATGGCAAGGAGATCTACTACGTGCTCTTCCCGACCCCCAACCTCGATGCGCCGATCGACTGGCGCACCGAGGGCCCGCGCTATCGCGACGAGGTCGTCCGCGTCCTCGAGGAGCGTGGCTACCGCGGCTTCGGCGATGCCATCGAGGTGGAGTCGACGACGACACCGCTCGACTGGGAGCGCCGGGGCATGGAGCGGGGAGCGCCGTTCGCCGCTTCGCACTCCTTCCTGCAGACCGGGCCCTTCCGCCCGCGCAACATCTGGGGCGAGAACGTCGTCTTCACCGGATCCGGCACGCAGCCCGGCGTCGGCGTGCCGATGGTGCTCGTGTCCGGCCGCCTCGCAGCCGAGCGCATCCTCGGTCCCGACCCGCTCTACCGCTCCCGCGCACTGCGCTGACGCTGCGGCACTCGCAATTGCGCGAACTTTGGGACGAAAGTGCCCTACAGCTGAACTTTCGTCCCGAAGTTCGGCGAGGGCAGCCGTGAAGGACCCGATCGCCGCCCGGCGCCCTGAGCCCGCACTTCCCGCGTCGGCTGCCGCCTGCGCTGAGGTCATCGCGCCCGGCCGAGCGCCTACGCTGGCGTCGTGACCTCCTGGGATACGCGACTCCTGGCGCGCTACGCGCTCCCCGGATTCGCCGGTTCCCTGATCCTCGCCGTGGGTGCCCTCGGTGTGGGCTGGCTCCCCCTCGATGCCGGGATCTTCGACGTCATCGGTGTCGAGACGCTGCGCGGCACGACGGTGGGGTCACTCCTCTCGCGCGCCTTCGTCTTCGTCGGCGTCGCGCTCCTCCTCCAGGCCTGGCTCATCCTCGGTCACGATCTCCTCGCGGGCCCCGAGGATCCGCACAGCCTGCGCGGCACGTCACCTCGGATGCTCGTGATGGTCCTTGTCGCCTGGGTGGCGCCCCTGGTCCTGGCGCCGCCGCTCTTCAGCCGTGACGTCTACTCCTACTTCGCACAAGGCCGCGTGGTGGCCTCCGGGCAGGATCCCTACGAGACCGGCGTCGCTGTCGTCGATGGCTGGTTCGAGGACGGCGTGGACCCGATGTGGGCGGAGACACCGACCCCCTACGGCCCCGTCTGGCTGTTCTTCGCGCGCGGCGTCGCCAACTTCGTGCCCGACAGTCCCGCACTCGCCGCGCTGATCTTCCGCGTCGCGGCTCTCGCCGGGCTTGCGTTGCTCGTCATCTACCTCCCGCGGCTCGCGGCAGCGCACGGCATCAACGTGAGTGCCGCGCTGTGGCTCGGCGTACTCAACCCGCTCGTCGTCATGCACGTCGTCTCCGGGGCGCACAACGACGCCCTCATGATCGGGCTCATCGTGATGGGCTTCGCTCTCGCATGCGAGCGGCACCCCGCACTGGGTGTGATCGCCATCGCCTTCGCCGCTGCCATCAAGCCCATCGCGCTCCTCGCCCTGCCCTTCGCCGGCCTGCTCTGGGCAGGTCAGCCCCGCAGCGGCGGCCCGCCGGGCCTCCAGGCCGGGTGGGGCGCACGCATCCGCGCGTGGACCCTCGCCCTCCTCATCACCGTGGCGGTCTTCGCTCTCGGGAGTCTGCTCGCCGGAGTCGGACCCGGCTGGATCGCAGCACTCGGCACTCCCGGTGAGGTGCGCACCTGGCTCTCGCCCGCGACCGCCCTCGGCATGCTCATCGGGATGGGCACGACTGCCGCCGGCCTCACCCTCGATGATGCGCTCGTCGTCACCATCACGCGCACACTCGGCACCATCGCCGCACTGGCGATCATCGCGTGGCTCATCCTGCGACCCGAGGGACGCAGCCCCGTGCGCGGAGCCGCACTCGCCTTCCTCACCGTCGTCCTGCTCGGACCCGTCATCCAGCCGTGGTACCTGCTGTGGATCCTGCCGCTCTTCGCCGCCACCGGTCTCAGGCCGACGCAGTTGCGCGTCGTCATCATCGTCATCGCGGGATTCTCTTTGCACGGCATGGCCGAATCCAGCTCCACCTCGGACAACCTCTTCGAGTTCAGCGACGGCCTCGCCATCGTGGCTGCCTTCGTGGTGGTGGGACTCGTGCTCCTCGTGAGCCCACGCGAGCGACGACTCGTCCTCGGCGGCCCCCTCGGCCACGGACTGATGCCCGCCGATCCCGATGAGCGGGCCCGTGCGGCCGAGTCGGTCTTCCGTGGCAGGATCGGCACCCGTGAATGAGTGGGATGCAGCCGGGATCGTCGACCCCTCCCTGCGCGCCTCCTACGAAAGATGCAAGCGACTCAACGCCGAGCACGGCAAGACCTACTACCTCGCCACGCTGCTGCTCCCCCCGCACAAGCGGCCCTACGTGCACGCGCTCTACGGCTTCGCCCGCTACGCCGACGAGATCGTCGACGACCTCTCATCGACTCTGACCGACGCGGAGAAGTCCGAGTGGCTGGGCCGATGGGGTGACGAGATCCTCGCCGACATCCGGCGTGGCCGGTCGCGGGATCCCGTCGGGCGCGCACTCGTCGACACGGTGCGCACGTGGGAGATCCCGACCGAACACTTCGAGGCCTTCCTCCACTCCATGCGGATGGACCTCACCGTCACGGAGTATGCGACGTACGACGATCTCTTCGAGTACGTCTACGGAAGTGCCGCGGTCATCGGCCTGCAGATGGTGCCGATCCTCGAGCCGACCTCGCCCGAGGCATACCCGCGAGCGCAGGATCTCGGCGTGGCCTTCCAGCTCGCCAACTTCATCCGGGATGTCGGCGAGGACCTCCAGCGCGGCCGCGTGTATCTCCCCATGGACGAGCTCGCCGAGTACGGCGTCACCCGGGAGGTGCTCGAGCGACGCGTGGCCACGCCCGAGGTCAAGGCGGCCCTGCGGCAGCAGGTCGCGCGCGTGCGGAGGCTCGAGGAGAGCTCACGCTCCGGCATCGCCTTGCTCGCCCCGGATTCGCAACCGTGCATCGAGGCGGCACGCATCCTCTACTGCGGCATCGTCGACCAGGTCGAGCGCATCGACTACGAGGTCTTCGACCATCGCGCGACAGTGCCGCTACGGCGACGACTGGCCGTGGCCGGACCCGCCTGGGTCCGAGCCCGTCGTGCCCGGGGACGCCGGCGTTCGGCTGCCTGAGCGGCGCCAGATCGGGGGCCCCGACATCGGAGTGCGCTGCACTCCGCGCCGCCCCCAGTAGATCCACAGGGCCATGCTGAGCAGGCAGAGCGAGAAGCCCATGAGCAGGTCCTCGAAGGGCTGGTAGGCGATGCGTCCGCTGCCGATGAACGGCGGCGGCCCGGAGTCGGGCTGATACCCCACGATCATGGAATCGGAGTAGCGGAAGACCTGGAGTCGGGTGAGCACGCCATTGGTGAGGAGCTGGAAGAAGACCACGATGGCGTACGCCACCCAGAAGCCGCGACGCGTGACCAGGCGGGTGCGCAGGATGAGCACGTCGGCCACGATCGCCGCGATAACCACCGCGATGGCGATCTGGGTGTAGGTCATCGCGCGTCACCGCCCTGCGCCTCGGCGGGTACCTCATCACCGAGGGGCCAGCCCTTCACGGCGCGCACCGCCTCGAGGCTGAGGATCGACGCGAGGGGCACGACGACGAAGAAGATGAGCTCCTCGACAGGGATGACGCCGAAGAGCTCGACACCCACGGTGCGGTCGGGGTCAAAGCTCCAGTGCCCGGTCGCGATCGCCCAGACATCCCAGATGACGAAGATCGTGAAGGGAATCGCCAGGGCGAGGAGCAGCCGCTTCCATCGGCGCAGGACACGCGTGCGCAGGGCGATCTCCAGCCATGCCGACCCTACGAAGATGAAGAGCAGCACTCCGAGGTAGGTAAGGCGCTCGACCTCCATCAGGCACCCGACATGAGCTTGGCGTGGTCCCACGAGACCGTGCGCTCGGGCACCAGGCGCATGGCCACCTGCTTGACCGCGGTGGGGCGGTAGGCCTCCATCGCGGCCGGCACGTGCTCGGGGTCGAGGCCTTCGTACTTCACCAGGAGCGCCGCTGCGATCTCGCAGATGATGTCGATGTCTTCGCTGACCTCCAGTCGTCCGGAGACCTGCACTCCGCGGAGCTCGGCGTAGCGATCGCCGTCTTCGACGAGGGTTGCCACGCGAGGGTCGCGGCGCACATTGGCGACCTTCTGCGACTTGGCGTAGGTCCGCATCCAGACGTCCCCGTCACGCAGCACAAACCACATCGCCACCGGGTCGGGGACACCGTCGGGGCCGATCGTGGTGAGGATCATCGTCCGCGCTGATTCGAGGAAGGTGCGGATCTCGTCATCGCCCATGGCGATCTCGTCACGTCGGCTCACCCGTCCATCCTGCCCATGTAGCCCCAGGGCTGCCACGCCGGATCCGCGCATCCCCTCTTGGGGCATCCCCCCGACCTAGACTCGGGGCATCATGGATTCCCCGCCCGGCCCGATCCCCACGGCTCCCTCAGACCCCCTCATCGGGACCCTCGTGGACGGGCGCTACCAGGTGGTCGCGCGGATCGCCCGGGGCGGCATGGCCACCGTCTACGAGGCGCGCGACACCCGACTCGACCGCACCGTCGCCCTCAAGATGATGAGCGCCGCGCTCGCGGAGGATCCCGATTTCGTCACCCGCTTCCGCCGGGAAGCCCGTGCGGCAGCCCAACTCAGCCACCCCCACGTCGTCGCGGTCTTCGACCAGGGCGAGGCGGCCGGCCTGCCCTACCTCGCCATGGAGTACGTCCCGGGTCGCACCCTGCGCGATGTGCTGCGCGACTACGGCGCGCTCACACCGGAGCAGGCGCTCACCATCCTCGACCCCGTCCTCGAGGCCCTCATCGCGGCGCACGACGCAGGCTTCGTGCACCGCGACATCAAGCCGGAGAACATCCTCATCTCCGATGACGGGCGCGTGAAGGTCACCGACTTCGGCCTCGCGCGCGCGGTGAGCAACACCACCACCGCAACCCAGGGCATGATCATCGGCACCGTCGCCTACCTCTCCCCCGAGCATGTCGAGCACGGCGATGCCGATGCCCGGTCCGATGTCTACGGCGCGGGCATCTGCCTCTTCGAGATGGTCACGGGCCAGGTGCCCTTCGCGGCCGAGAGTGCGATCACCGTGGCCTACCAGCACGTCAACGCGGACGTGCCGAGTCCGTCGTCCCTGCGGTCGACCGTGCCGCCCGACGTCGATGCCCTCGTCGCCACCGCGACGCGGCGCGATCCCGAGCTCCGCTACCCCGACTGTCGAGCATTCCTCGCCGACGTACGCCGCGTCCGCCGGTCCCTGCCGCCGCCGCAGCCGCTGAGCAAGGACACCCAGGACACCCTCATCGTCCCCGTCGGCATGGCTGCGGGCGGCAATCCCCCTCCGCCCGCCGTGACCGTCCGACCCGTGTCTGCCTCCGATGCGGCAGCTGCGCCCGCGCCTCGACGTCGGCGCGGCCGGGGCTGGATCGTCGCCCTCATCCTGCTCCTCCTCGCCATCGGCGGCGCGGCGTTTGCCGGGTGGTATCTCGCCGCGGGCCCCGGCAAGCAGGTCAACGTGCCCGGCATCCTCAACATGGATCAAGCGGAGGCGACCGCGTCGCTCACGGCCGTGGGCCTGCGACTCGAGGTGGGTGGCGAGGAATACAGCGAGACGGTGGCTGCCGGCCTGATCATCTCGGCGGACCCCGCACCTGGCGCGAGCGCAGCCGTCGACTCCGCCGTGACCGTCGTGCTCTCGCGCGGCCCGGAGCGGTACGCCGTACCCGACGTGAGGGGTCAGCCGCTCGAGGCTGCGAAGTCCGCGATCACCGGGGCCAACCTCGTCGTGGGCATCATCACCGAGGACTGGGATCCCGAGGTGCCTTTGGGCTCCGTCGTCTCCGCGGATCCCCCCATCGGCGACGAGTTGCGCCCCGGCTCCCTGGTCGACCTCATCGTCTCCAAGGGCCCCAAGCCCGTGCGACTCGCGGACTACGCCGGCTCACCGGCCGACGACGTGCGCGCCGAGCTCGAGGCCGCCGGTTTGGTGGTGACCTCGACCGAGGAGTTCTCCACTGAGTACGCCGAGGGCCTCGTCGTCTCCACCACGCCCGGCAAGGGAGAGCGGGTGCCGGTGGGCAGCACGGTCGCACTCGTCGTCTCCAAGGGCCCGCCGCCGGTAGAGATGCCCTACCTCATCGACATGAAGCGCGACGACGCGGTCTTCACCCTCCAGCAGCTCGGACTCAACGTCGAGATCAATGAGCCGCCGTTCACTCCGCTCAATCGCGTGATCTCCCAGGACCCCGCCGCCGGCACGCTCATCCCCGCCGGCAGCACCGTGACGATCACCATCATCTAGCGCCCTCTGTCGGCCTTCTAGAGCAGTGCGCCCTCGTGCTCGAGGAGTAGGACTTTGAGATCGGGGCCGAATCCGTAGGCACTGATGGTGCCGTCCGTGTGGATGATGCGATGGCAGGGAACGAAGGGCGCCACGTGGTTGAGCGCGCAGGCCGTGCCCGCAGCGCGCACCGCCTTGGGATTGCCCGCCATGCGCGCAAGATCGGCGTAGGAGACGGTCGTGCCGCCGGTCACGCGCCTCATCGCCGCCCATGCCTGCTGCTGGAAGGGCCCCCCGGGCTGGTCGACCGGCACCTCGAGGAGCGCATCGATGTCCCCCTCGACCCATGCCGTGATGGCATCGCTCGCCCCGTCGATGTGGCGCACCTTGCGCGCGGAGTCGAGATCGACATGCGCGATGTCACTTGCCCTCGGCTCGCCGAACCACGAGGCGATGACAACGCCGTCCTCATCGGCCACGATGCCCACCGGACGCCACGGGGTGCGGACCGTCGTGCGCACGAGTGGTGCGAATCGACGCGAGCTCATGCGACCAGCTCACGCGGCGAGAGGCCCGTCTGCTGCCGCACGAGCCTGCGCAGATGGCGCTCGCTCACATGGAGCCGGGCCGCCGTGTCAGCGACTCCCCTGCCGAGACGCAAATGCGCCAGCGCCTGGTCGACGACCGACTGACGGAAGGCCTCCTGCGGGTGCACGTCGTCAGGGCGACACCTCTTGCAGGGGCGGAAACCGGAAGCGAGCGCATCGGCGAGATCCGCCACCCAGACGACGTTCTCGGGCCGGGGTGCCCTACTCGCGCAGCCCACTCGGCACACGATGCCGGTGGTCCGCACGGCGTAGAGGTCGCTCACAAGGCCATCCTGCACCTGCCGGGGCGCCCCGCGTGGGCGGACTCCGGACAAGCAATCCCAGGAGCTATCGCTTGAGGAGCATGTCGGCGACGAGGAAGGCCAGCTCCAAGGACTGCTCGCGGTTGAGACGCGGATCGCAGGCCGTCTCGTAGCGCACGCCGAGACCGTCTTCGGCGACACCGTGGGTGCCGCCGACGCACTCCGTGACGTCGTCACCGGTGAGCTCCACGTGGATGCCACCCGGAATCGTGCCGGTCTGGCGGTGGACCTCGAAGAAGCCCTCGACCTCCGCGATGACGTCGTCGAAGGACCGGGTCTTGTGGCCGCTGCTCGCCTCGAAGGTGTTGCCATGCATGGGATCGCAGACCCACACCACGGGATTGCCGCTGGCCTCGACCTTCTGCACGATGGCGGGCAGCGCCTCGCGCACCTTGCCAGCGCCCATCCGCGTGATGAGGCTGAGACGCCCCGGGATGCGATCGGGGTTGAGCATCTCGACGGCCTCGAGGACCTCCTCCGGAGATGCCTTGGGGCCGACCTTCATGCCGATGGGATTGCGGATCGACGACGCGAAGTGCATGTGGGCGCCATCGAGCTGTCGCGTGCGCTCCCCCACCCACAGGAAGTGCCCGGAGACGTCGTAGAGGTCGCCGGTCCGGGAGTCGACGCGCGTGAGCGCACGCTCGTAGTCGAGGCTCAGCGCCTCGTGCGCGGCGTAGAACTCGACGCGCGTGAACTCCTCGGGATTGGCACCGCAGGCGTGCATGAAGGACAGCGCGCGATCGATCTCGGCGGCGAGCTTGTCGTAGAGCTGGCCTGCGGTGGACTCGCGGACGAAGTCTTGGTTCCACGCATGCACCTGGCGCAGGTCGGCGTAGCCACCCTGGGTGAAGGCGCGGATGAGATTGAGCGCTGATCCCGAGGCGTGGTAGGCCCTGAGCAGCCGCTGGGGATCGGGGCGACGGGCCTCGGGTGTGAAGTCGATCGCATTGACAGCGTCGCCGAGGTAGCTCGTGAGCTCGACACCGTCGCGCACCTCGATCGGGTTGCTGCGGGGCTTGAAGTACTGGCCTGCCACGCGACCGAGCTTCACGACGGGGAGGGAGGCGGCGTAGGTGAGGACTACCGACATCTGAAGCACGGTCTTCAGGCGTGCCCGGATCGAGTCGGCGGTGTTGGCCGCGAAGGTCTCGGCGCAGTCCCCGCCCGTGAGCACGAATGCCTCGCCGCGCGAGGCCTTGCCGAGGTGCTCGGTGAGGATGTCGCACTCGCCCGCGAAGACCAGCGGCGGCTGAGCGCGCAACTCGGCCAGCACCGCCTGGAGGGCGGCGTCGTCGGGCCACACCGGCTGCTGGACAGCGGGCAGGTCAGGCCAGGCGATCGTGGACATGGTGCAAGGGTACGGGGAGCCGGATAGCGCCGGCTTGGCCGACCCGCCCGGCCTAGGTCACCCGAAGAAGGCCGCTGCCTCCTCGTAGCGCGCGAGGGGGACGGTCTTGAGCGTGCCCGTCGCCTCCCGGAGCGGCACGCGCACGATGTCGGTCCCGCGGAGGGCGACCATCTTGCCCGAGTCGCCGTCCTTCACGGCGTCGATGGCGTTGAGGCCGAAGCGCGTCGCGAGGACGCGGTCGAAGGCCGTCGGAGTGCCGCCGCGCTGGATATGTCCGAGGACCGCCGCCCGCGACTCCTTGCCGGTGCGCTGCTCGATGGCACCGGCCAGCCAGTCACCGATCCCCGAGAGCTTGACGTGGCCGAAGGCATCGACAGTGGTGTCCTTCGTGATGAGGTCGCCGTCCTTCGGCAGTGCACCCTCCGCGACACAGATGATCGGGGCGTACTGCTGCTGGAAACGCTGCT
>CAZLNF010000069.1:0-9505 GCA_964560885.1 uncultured Actinomyces sp.
GGGGCCCGAGACCCTGCCGGCCGCATCCTCCTTCTGGAGCCTGCCTCTCGTCCCCCAAGTGCGGGAAGAAGGCAAGGCCCCAAGCCTCGGGGGGAGGGCTGGGGCCTTGCTGATGTCATATTACGCCCGATTTGCTCTCGACGTCGCAGGGGCTGTCGGAGGACGAGTGGTCCGCCCCGGACATGGGCGGCCTGGTGGGCCCGGCCGGCCTCGAACCGACGACCCCTTCCTTGTAAGGGAAGTGCTCTACCAACTGAGCTACAGGCCCGGCGGACGAGGCTAGCGGCGATACCCTCCGGGCGTGACCTCGGCCTCTTCCCTCACCCAGGTGGTCGCTGCGCTCGAGCGGCGCTACCCCCCGTCCACCGCTGAGCCCTGGGATGCGGTCGGTCTCGTGTGCGGTGAGCCTGACGCTCCCGTGCGACGCATCCTGTGGGCGGTGGATCCTGTCGAGGCTGTGATCGACGAGGCGATCGCCGATGAGGTGGATCTCATCGTCACGCACCATCCGCTCTTCCTCTCGGGAGTGCACTCGGTCTCCGCGACTACGGCCAAGGGCCGTGTCGTGCACCGCCTCATTAGCGCCGGCATCGCGCTCTACTGCGCCCACACAAACGCCGACGTCGCCGATCCGGGGGTCTCGGATGCGCTCGCGGCAGTCCTGGGCGTCACGACCACGCTTGCCGTCGACGCGGGCCTGGGTCGCGTGGGAGACCTCAACGCGCCCATGACACTTGCCGACTTCGCGGCCCGTGTCGCTGCCGCTCTGCCGGCGACCCACCACGGAGTGCGCGTCGCTGGCGACCCTGATCGATGGGTCCAGCGCGTCGCGGTCTGCGGGGGGTCCGGCGATTCACTCCTCGCCGCCGCCACCGCGCATGGCGCCGATGTCCTGGTGACGGCCGATCTCAAGCATCACCGCGCCCTCGAGCACCTGGAGGAGGGCGGCTGCGCCATCGTCGATGTGGCGCATTGGGCGAGCGAATGGCCCTGGCTCGCACAGGCGGCCCTTCTCCTCGGCGAGGACCTCGCCGTCGAGGGGACTACGGTGGAGAGCATCGTGTCCGCACGGCCCACCGATCCGTGGGCGATGACGCTAAGAGGTGGGCTCTGAACGCCGATCCGCAGGACCAGCTGACCCTGCTCGAAGTGCAACGCCACGATCTCGAGGTCGATCGTGCTCGGCACCGCCGCGCCTCGCTGCCCGAGGCCGTGCGCGTCGCGGAGCTCGATGCTGCTGCCAAGGCTCTGGACGACGACATCACCCGTGCTGCCGTCGAGGTGAGCGACCTGGAGGCCGAGCAGCGCAAGGCGGATGCTGACGTCGACCTCGTGAGGCTGCGGTCGGACAAGGATCGGGCACTGCTGGACACCATCAACGACGCCAAGCAGCTGTCCAATCTGCAGCATGAACTCGAGTCCCTTGCGCGTCGCCAGGCTGAGCTCGAGGACGTCGAACTCGAGGTGATGGAGCGGCTCGAATCGGCCCAGAAGTCCCATGCCGGCCTCCTCGCTCAGCGAGACACGGTCGCCGCCGACCTCGCGGGTGCACGGGACGCCCTCGACGCTGCCCTTGCCGATCTCGCCGATGAGGAGCAGATCGCACTCGCGGCGCGGGCGGCAGCGGCGGAGGGCATCCCCGCGGATTTCCTCGCGCTCTACGACAAGCTGCGCGCCGACAACGCCGGCATCGGTGCGGCAGCGCTCTCCCGGGGGCGGTGCGAGGGCTGCCGGATCGAGCTCACTCCCGTCGACCTCGGTCGCATCCGCGAGGCACCTCCCACCGAGGTGATCCGCTGCGAGGAGTGCCGCCGGATCCTCGTCCGCACCCCGGAATCCGGCCTGTGACACGCCTGCTCGTCGTCGAGGCTGACGGCGGGTCGCGCGGCAACCCGGGCCCCGCCGCCTACGGCGCCATCGTGCGCGACGGCGAGACCGGTCGCGTCCTCGTCGAGGTCGCCGAGACGATCGGCGAGGCCACCAACAACGTGGCGGAGTACCGCGGAGTCCTTGCCGGCATCGAGCATGCGCTGGAGGTCGATCCGGATGCGCGCATCGAGGCTCGCCTGGACTCCAAGCTCATCGTGGAGCAGATGAGTGGTCGCTGGGCCATCAAGAACGCCGCTCTGCGCGAGCTCGCCCTAGCCGTGCGGCGGCTGCGCACCGACATCGACTACATCTGGGTTCCTCGCGCGCAGAACACCGCCGCCGATCGCCTGGTCAATGAGGCGCTGGACGCGCAGTCGCGCGGTGAAAAGGTGCGCATCGACCGCCGAGTGGGCTCAGGCCTCCCCGATGCCGAGGACGTCGTGGGTGATGCGCTCGAGGAGCGCGCAGAGGAAGTCCGAGCCGCGGCCCGCCCCCACAAGATGGTCGGCTGGGCCACGGACCTCGGCACGCCCACGATGACCCTGCTCGGCCGGCACGGGGCGACGGCGTACAGCCTGGAGAAGCGCTTCTCCGGGTCGGGCGGGGCCGATCCGGCCCTCGCGCCGCTGGGGGAGCAGCAGGCTGAGGCGCTTGCCCGTGAGATCGCGGCGCGCGGCGGCGTCGACGCCATCGTCGCGTCACCCTTGCTGCGCACGCTGCAGACAGCGGAGCGGGTCGCCCAGGCGACCGGTGCGCCCATCGACATCGAGCCTGGGATAGCCGAGTGCTCCTTCGGTGAGTGGGATGGCTACACCTTCGCTGAGGTGAGCGAGCGCTGGCCCGTGGAGTTGGCCGCCTGGCTCGCCTCGACCGATGTGGCGCCTCCGGGCGGGGAGTCCTTCGCCGAGTGCCGAGACCGCGTCGATCGTGCACGTCGCGACCTGCTCACGCGCCATGGTGGTCAGCGCGTGGCGGTGATCTCCCATGTCACGCCGATCAAGCTGATGACCGGCATCTGCGTCGATGCGCCCCTGTCGAGCCTCTACCGCATGGAGCTCGCGCCCTGCTCGCTCACCACCATCGCGTGGTTTGCCGACGGCAACTCCTCGCTCTTCGGCTTCGCGGAATCCGCGCACCTGCGTGGCGTCGATCCGGGCTTCGGCGTCTAGCTCACAGTTCCTTCACGATGACATCGAGCGTCCACGGCTTGCCCTCGGCTCGTGGCGGCTCCAGCTCCACGCGATAGCCCGCGTCGCCCAGGGCGCCCGCGAGGCCTTCGACCGTCCGCGGCTTCGACTCGGTGAGCAGTCCCCGCACCAGGCGCCCCTTGGTCGCCTTGTTGTGGTGGCTCACGATGCTGCGCTTGCCGCCCTTCTCCTGCAGGACGCGGGCGATCGCGGTGCGCTCGGCGAGTTCGGCGGGCACAGGACCCAGGGCGACGTACGCCGACGAACGCAGGTCGAGGACGACTCCTCGCCCGGCCGACGCGCGGATCGCCTCTGCGAGGGGCTCGCGCCAGGCACTCGCGAGTTTTCCGATGCCAGGGAGGGTCGTGTCGCCGGAGAGCCGGTAGGCAGGGATGCGGTCGGTGACGCGCACGAGCCCGAAGAGCGCTGAGGCGATCGCCACGTCACTCGCGGCTCGGCGTCGCGCGCGGGCATCGAGGGTGGCCAGTGCGAGGGCTTCGTAGAGCACCCCGGAGTAGACCTCGCCCGCGGGAGCGGTGGGTGCGGAGAGGAGGCAGCGGTTGCGCTCCAACTCGTCGTCTTGTCGCGCGGAGATCCCCAGCGTCGCGCGTGCCTTGGCTGCCGGGCCCGTGCACAGGCGCACGAGCGAGTCGGCGATCTCCTTGCGGGTGCCCGTCAGCTCGGGGAAGGACAGCTTCGCCAGGGCGAGCCGGGGCCCCTGGGACGGCGCTGCCTTGCCCTCACTGGGCGGGAGCAGGATGAGCATTCGCCCACTCTAGAAGTGCGCGTGGCCGTGCTTCTTGGCACTGGCGCGGTAGAGCGGAGTGAGGGCTAGCTCCGCCAGGAAGGCGAGGCCGACGCCCGCGAAGGTCGCCACGAGTCGCGCGCCGTCTGTTTCGAGGAAGTTCCCGGAGTTCCCAGCCAGAAGGACGATCGCAGGCGTGATCAGCGCGGTGAAGAACCAGTAGGGGTACTTGCCACTCGAGATGACCAGTATCGACACGATCAGAAGGACCTCGCCCAGGATCAGCTCCGCGGTGGGCCAGGGCACGACGAGGTGGATCAGGAAGCCGAGGAGCACGCCGACGACGGTGCCCGCCCCACGCTGCCAGGTGCGCTGGTAGGCGTCCTGCAGATAGGGCTGGAAGACGAGGACCACCGTCATGATGAACCACGCACCGGCATGGCCCCAGTCGATTCCCACCGAGATCCCCGCGGCGACGCCGGTGAGGATGGCGAGCACGATGGCGAAGGACCAGGTGCGCGCCCAGGTCTCGGTGGAGTGCTTTGGCTTGGGAATCGAGCGGCCGAGGAACCACCCTGCTGCGGTGCCCCAGAGTGCGGCAGCGAGGCATGCCGCGCCCAGGATGACCCCATCGAGCATTCGTCCGTCCCCGAGGGAGGGGGGCAGGCAGATGATGAACCCCACCGTGATGGGTACGAGCATGAGGTTCTTGGAGCGACCCCAGCGGCAGCCGATGCCGATGATCAGCGCGACGGCGGCCATCGTCAGCCCGCTGAGGACCGGATCACCCGACACGGCGACCGCGAGCCCCCCGCCCACGCTCACGACTGCTGCGGCGAAAAGCGACGTGCGGACATCGGAGAGCAGGGCGGGCAGGAATGCAGCGATGGTGGGCATCACCAGGGCGCCCGCGAGGGCGGAGTGTCCCGTCGCATGGGCCACGACCGGCGGCACGAACATCACCACTGTGGTGGCGGCCATGAACAGGCCTGTCCCGACCGTCTTCTTCACACTGCACCTCCGGGCCGCACCCTAGACCCCGCAGGCGGTCCGCGCGCCTATCCGCGGCGGTATCCTGGAGGCGCGGCGGACGAGCCGACCGGGTGATCGCGGTGCTGATTCCATCAGCATCGAGGAAAGTCCGGGCTCCACAGGGCAGGGTGGTGGGTAACGCCCACCCGGGGTGACCCGCGGGAAAGTGCCACAGAGATGAGACCGCCGGCGGCAACGTCGGTAAGGGTGAAACGGCGGTGTAAGAGACCACCAGCACCGCAGGCGACTGCGGTGGCTCGGCAAACCCCACCCGGAGCTAGACCAAGTGGATCGCAAGATCCAGGCAGGAGAGCGGCCCGCTCGCCAATCCTGCTGGTAGGTCGCACGAGGCCATCGGCAACGGTGGTCCCAGAGGGATGATCACCCCTCGCTCACGCGAGGACAGAACCCGGCTTACAGGTCGACTCGTCCGCCGCCCTGTCTCGTCTGGCTAGTCGGACTCAGCGGCGTCGGCGTCGCGGGCCATCTTGAGAAGACGCGCCATCTGCTTGTCGAAGACCTTCGCCACGTCGCGTGCCCCGGCGGACTTGATGGATGAGATCGGCTCGCCGGTGCTCTCGGCCTGCTGCAGGGCGACCCGCTCGGGCACCGACGGCTTGAGCACCGCTCCCGGGCCGTGGATGGCGATGAGCTCGCGCTTGCGGTAGCGATGCTCATCGGTCTTCTCGCGCATGCGATTGACGATGATGCCGGCGAAGCGCAGATCGGGGTTGACGGTCGTGCGAATCTCATTGATCTCGTCGATGGCGCGCTCGGCACCCTGAGCCCCGAAGTAGGACGGTGTCGTCACGACGACGGCCAGTCGCGAGGCGGCCAGGGCTTCGCGGGTGAGGGCTCCCAGTGACGGTGGGCAGTCGATGACGGCGACGTCGTAGCCCTCGAGTCGCTTCATCGCGCGCGCGAGCTTGGGGGCGAAGCCGCGCTTGCCGGTCCAGGCGTCGAAGCGGATGAGCTCCGCGTCGCTGCCGACGACGTCGACGCGCCCCTCCTTGAAGGACCACGCTGTCTTGGTCACCGCTCCCTGGAGAGTCTCGGCGGTGGGGTGGGCGAGCACGGATGCGGCGTTGGCGCGACCATGACGCGCCTGGAGGATCGATGTGGCATTGCCCTGCGGGTCGAGGTCGATGACGAGGACCTTGAGTCCGCGCTTGGCCGCGGCCCCCGCGAGCCCGAGGGCCACGGATGTCTTGCCGACCCCGCCCTTGAGGCTCAGCACGCTGATGGCGATCACGGGCCCCAGTGTGTCGGGCCGCGTGCTCGAGCGCACCCCCGCCCCGCGAATTCATGCCCCTTTTCCTGGAATTCATGCGCGGAGCAGCCTGGCGAGACGGACGCCGGGAGGCAGTCCCGGCAATAGGGGACTACCCGAAATCGGTCACCCGGTGGGGGTTGCCGCTCCTGTCATACGTCGTCCAGCGGCCCACCTGCTCGCCCTGGGCAAAGCGCCCCGAACGCAGGAGAGACCCGTCACGCCGGTAGAACTCCCAGGCGCCGTGCATCTCTCCGTCCTTGATCCGACCCCGGTGCTTGAGGAAGCCGTTGTCGTAGAAGGCCTTCGTCACGCCCGAGGACTTCGGGTAGGCGTCGTTGATCTCGTCGATGCGTGCCCGCACGACGGTCCGCAGGGCGGCAAGGGGAGGACTGGTGTCACGGGGGAGGTGGATCGTGCCCTTGGTCGTGTCGTAGTTGGGCAGGGCTGTGCGCATCGCCTTGACGACACCGGCGCCGGGAAAGAGGCTGTTGTGCTCCGCGAAGCCGCTGAAGCTCAGGACGAGGTCGCCGTCGATGCGGTAGCTGGGCATGCCCCACGCCACCACCTCATCGGCACCGGGGAGGAGCTTGATCAGTGATGCCCGAATGGTCTCCAGGGCGCGGCGCTGCGGGGGTGGGAAGGCGGCGAGGTGGTCCCGGACAGCAGCCGCGTCAGGCGGGGCCATCGGAGTCCTCGTCGCAGGCCCCCTCGGCGGGGAGCAGGCGCTCGGTCACCTTGGCGCAGAGGCGACCCAACTCTGCGAACTCATCAGGGGTCAGTACGTCGACAAGGTGCTCGCGGACGCTCGCGACATGTGTCGGGGCGCTGGCCACGAGGAAGTCCCAACCCCCGGGCGTGAGCACGGCGAAGTAGCCACGTCGATCTTCGGAGCAGGGCTCACGGTCCACGAAGCCAGCGTCGGTGAGACGGTCCACCTGGTGGGAGAGCCGACTGCGCGAAGACAGGGTGCGATCGGCGAGTTCGCTCATCCTGAGACGACGATCAGGGGATTCGGAGAGATAGACGAGGATCTCGTAGTCGGCAAGGGAGATGCCAGCCTCATCCTGCAGGTCGCGGCTGAGCCGATCGGGCAGCAGCAGGGACGCGGCGACCCACGCCCGCCACGCGGCCTGCTCGTCATCGCTGAGCCAGCGCGTCATGACTCATCCGCCTTTGCCTGCTGAGGAGCCCTCATCACGGACCTGTCATCTGCCAGATTCGCACGCCACCCAGGATCCCCGCCGTATTGGGCACGATCACGCCCTTGGGCCCTACGTCAGCCGGGTCGAGGCGCTGGGCATTGCCACCGCCGACGTAGATCCTGTCGAAGAAGAGCATGTCGTGGAAGCACTCGATGGCCTTATGCACCTGGGGCCGCCAGCGCTTCGTGCCGATCTGCTGGCGGCGAGCCTCGCCCAGCGCGATGTCGAAGGTCATGCCCTTGCGGAAAGGCCCGTGGGAGAGATCGAAGTGGGGCAGCAGGATGCCGTCGTTGAAGAGCGCCGTGCCCACGCCGGTCCCGAGCGTCATGACGAATTCCACGCCATGCCCTTCCACGACGGCGGCGCCCTGCATGTCGGCGTCGTTGACGACGACTGTGGGCAGATTGAAGGCGTGCGCCAGGGCGTCGGCGAGGTGGAAGCCACTCCACTGATGGACGAGATCAGGGTCGGCGGGCCCGCCGTACTCCCTGCGCGAGAAGGCGGGCACCTCCAAGACGATGCCGTGACGCACCAGGCCGGGGAAACCCACCGACACCCGGAGGTAGCCGCTCAGGGGCGCGGTGAGGTCCTTGAGGGATTGGACGAGCAGAGGTGGTGGGCAGGGGTACGGCGTGGGGATCTTCACGCGGTCGCTGACCATCACGCCTTGGGAGTCGACTACCGCCGCCTTGAGTCCGGTGCCGCCGATGTCGATGCCGAGGGTGAGCACATCGTGGGGCCATGTCGTGGGAAAGGCAGTCTTGGGAAACGTGGTCGTGGGCAAGGTGGTCATGGTCTCTCGCGTCGCTCAGGGGAGGGTAAGGATGTCGCTGCCGGTGTCGGTGACGAGGATGGTGTGCTCGAACTGCGCGGTGAGCCGAAGGTCGCGCGTCACCACGGTCCAGCCGTCCTCCCAGATCTCGTAGTCGTAGGTCCCCAGCGTGATCATGGGTTCGATCGTGAAGGTCATCCCCGGCTCCATGATCGTGTCGTAGCGCGCGTCGTCGTAGTGGGGGATGACCAGGCCGCTGTGGAACGCCGTCCCGATGCCGTGGCCGGTGAAGTCGCGGACGACGCCGTACCCGAATCGCTTGGCGTAGCTCTCGATCACCCGGCCGATGACGTTGATGGGTCGTCCGGGCGCGACGGCCTTGATGGCCCGCATGGTCGCCTCGTGGGTGCGCTCGACGAGGAGGCGCGCTTCCTCGCTCACCTCACCGACGAGGAAGGTGGCGTTGGTGTCGCCGTGCACCCCGCCGATGAAGGCCGTGATGTCGACATTGCAGATATCGCCTTCGACCAGGACGGTCGAGTCGGGGATCCCGTGACAGATGACCTCATTGAGCGAGGTGCACAGGGACTTGGGGAATCCGCGGTAGCCCAGGGTGGAGGGGTAGGCGCCGTGGTCGAGGAGGAACTCATGCCCGATCCGGTCGAGATCGTCCGTGGTCACCCCGGGGGCGACCGCCCGACCCACCTCGGCCAGGGCCTGTCCGGCGATCCGGCCCGCCACCCTCATGCGCTCGACGGTCTCGGCGTCCTTGATCTCCGACCCAACGAATCTCTCCGGGGCCGGCCGGTCGACGTACTCCGGCCGGGCAATCTCAGCCGGGACACTGCGGCGGGGCGACTGGATCCCGGGCACGAGCGGGTCCCGCGTGACGGTCATGCGGGGGAGTCTAGGTGTGCGGCGGCGAGGACGCCCGCGCCGCTAGGGTGGAGTCGCCCGCGTCAGGCGAGGCGCGAGGGAGGGAGTCGACGTGGATCTGGGACTCGATGGCGAGGACCTGTGGTGGTACAACCTGCGCACCCAGAAGGTGGAGCAGGGACAGGGAGACCCCAACTCGGAGCGCATGGGCCCGTACCTCACGCGCGCGGAGGCGGAGTCGGCGCTCGAGCGGGCGCATGCCCGAACCGAGGCCTGGGACGCTGAGGACGACTGAGACGGAAGCGCCACCGACATACTGAGCCAGGAATGCACGAAGGCCCGCACCTTTCGGTGCGGGCCTTCGAGCTGAACAGGCCTAGCGCTTGCGCGCGGGAGCCCGCTTGGCGGTGCGCTTGCGCGCGGGTGCCTTGCGAGCGGTCTTCTTGGCTGCGGCGCGCTTCGGAGCAGCCTTCTTGGCAGTGCGCTTGCGCGCAGGTGCCTTGCGGGCGGCCTTCTTCGGCGCGGCCTTCTTGGCAGTGCGCTTGCGCG